>PFAQ01000045.1:19062-36127 GCA_002778645.1 Candidatus Falkowbacteria bacterium CG10_big_fil_rev_8_21_14_0_10_39_9 | reverse complement strand
ACGGTAAACTTCATCCATATCAATCCGACCAGTTTTGGGATCAACGCCATATTGAATAAAATTATATAGGCGACCAGAAAAATTAACCCTATGACCATGGGACAGATGTCCGCCATGATCAAGTCTCAGTCCTAACACCTTGTCTCCCGGCTCTAAGAAGGCCATATAGACCGCCGCATTGGCCGGTGAGCCAGACAAAGGCTGGACGTTAACATGAGGCGCCGCAAATAACTCCTTAGCGCGACTAATCGCCAAGTCTTCCATTTTGTCTATAACTTCATTGCCACCATAATAGCGCTTACCGCTATAGCCTTCGCTATATTTGTTAGCCAAAACTGTGGCCATAGCCTCCAGCACCGCCGGAGAAACATAGTTCTCGGAAGCAATTAATTCCAATTCTTCATCTTGGCGGAGAGCCTCTTCTGCGACTATCTTCCAGGCCTCCGGATCTTGGTTTTTGAGAAAATTATATTGGAGCATATATAAATATAATAATGGAGTTAACGGCTTTTGTCAAAGCCAGGGTAAAATCACAAAAAAGCCACAATATATAGTTATTTTAGCCAATCCTATTGACAAAACTATACAAAAGTGGTATAATTAACCTGTTAGAATAAAAGACCTTTGACAAGTATCATGGCTAATTTATTTCTCAATTAAGGGCTTAATCCACTTCAGCCTTTAATTGAGAAATAAATAAAAAATAAACTAAATAAACAAACGCCATGAAAAATATATTAAGTATTTTGGTCATTATGACCATAGCATTATTCGTAAATAACACAGCCTTTGCACAATATCCAGACGATGTTTACGGCTCGTCATCAAGAATAAAAAACACTCAGGTATACGTTGGCGACCCCAACACCACTGAGATTCAGAAAAAAATAGACTTGATAGATGCCGAAATATTGAAACTGGAAAATAAGAAAGAAGCTGAATTAAAATCCTTAGAAAAGTCTTTTAAGGCCAGTCAGACTAAAAAGAAAGATAAGGAAAATAAAAAAGCTCCCAAAGAAGTAAAGAAGAATAAATATAGTCTAGTCGACCAAATTAATTCTTCTAATAATTCTGAAACTGATGTTTCTGTTACTCCAACTACTAATACAGTAGTGGAAGTTCCCAGCCCAGCCAGTGACTATGAAGCCTCTAAACAGGCTATTGTAGCTAAGTATAATGGGTTAATTGATAGGTATAACCAGGACAAGAAAAATCTAATAGAACTAATGGTTAACTCTAAAGGTAACTATATCGCTGCAAACACCAATCCTTACGGAGCCACTATGATATGGGCTAACGTTAACGGTGGTAATAATAACAATTCAACCACCACTAACAACAACATCAATAGTAGCGTACAAACAACCGTCCTCTGCCTGAGAAATCTGTCAGAAAATTGGTCAATTGAAATTACCGAGGGTGAATTCAAGGGGGCTAAATTATGGGCCAGAAAAGGAGCATTAATAGCAAGTTCATTTTACTGTCCAGTTCCTATAGGCAACTACACCATAAAATATATTGCCTACAAAAACGGTGGAGACAAAGGAATAAATTTTCAGAAGAATGTATCAATTTATCCTGGAAAACCAACCATCGACTTTATCCCATAACAACTGGGATAAAAACAAAAAAGCACTCAAGTAAAATTGAGTGCTTCTTTTTTTGCAAAAAATAAGTTTTAGATAGGAGTTGGTCCGCCACCAGTAAATGATAAATGAGTAAAGACAAAAGCGGTAATAGCATAAGCTGCCAAGACAATCACTAAACCAATAATACCATTTTTGATTCTTGACTGAGCCTTCTCCACTTGTTCCTCGCTGCCGCCAGCTGTCATCCATTGATAACCACCCATGACTAGAAGAACCAGGAAAATAATGCCCAACAAGCCCAAAGCCATCCGAATAATTATAGCTACAATTTCACCTACACTGAAGCTGGTATTAAATCCAGCTTTATTGGTTAAAGCACTGGTCTGATCAATGGTGGTGCTAGAATTAGTCAAAAGACCAGCATGGCAAGGGTTGAGAAAAGCGAAGGCTATAATCAGAAGGATGGAGAACGAAGCAATTTTTTTTAAAATATTCATAATCGTTGATGATTATTTATTATAAGACATAGCTAGAAATAAAGGCCCAAATAGCATAAGCCGAGAGAGTCAAAACTAAACCGATAACCGCTGTCTTGATTCTGTCTTGAGCTTTGCTAACATCTTCTTCATTGCCCCCAGCCATCATCCATTTGAAACCGCCCAGCACAATCAACACCACAAAGACCACACCCAGCAAACTTAAAGCAGCTGAGATAACAATACCCACAATTGAAGATAGGGTAGTGGGGCTGGCTTCGGCATAGGGTCCGGAAGAACCAGAACCAGCGCTATGTAAACGATCGAGAGGGGAAGAACTGGCCGCAAACACAAAGTAAGGCAGCACCAATAAAAACACCAAGGAAATTAAAATAGAAATTTGTTGAATGATCTTTTTCATATTTTTATATTATTTGAAAAATTTTAAATGGCCCCGATCTGACCACCGGGCATTAAAACATTGATAATGAAATAACTCAAAGCATAAGCTCCCATCACAATAACTAAACCAATTAAAGACTCCCGGATAATATCCTTGGACTTAGTCACCTTCTGTTCATCGCTACCAGCAATCATCCAGATGAAACCAGCATAAACTATCAAAACTATAAAGATCACACCCAGTAAAGACAACAGAGCGGTAATAGCCGTGCTGATAATTTGTTCTGGAGTTACCGCCCCGGAATTAACCGTGATATTAAACCCGGCATTCCAAGCCGATGGAGCGAGACGATCTTGATTGGAATAAACGTCACCGGTATTTACTCGAAAAGCATTACTTAAATTAGCCGCTTGTAGCACTCCCAAAGGAGCAATTAAAAAAAACAGAGCCATAATTAAACCGATTGCTTTGTAGAAAATCTTGGACATATAATAAACTAGGGGTGTAAAGTTTGATTAGAAAAAACACTAGTGACGAAGAAAGTAATAGCGTAGGCCGCAATCACGATCACTAAGCCAATAATAGAATCGAAGATTATATCCTTAGCTTGATCGACATTTTTCTCATTACCGCGAGCCGTCATCCAAGTGATACCACCATAAATCATCAGCAACAAGAAAATTACTCCCAAGAAAGATAGGGCCGCTGTTAAAATGGAACTGATACCGCCCTCCAAAGTCATGCCAGCGCCAAACAAACGCTGATCATAATGACCAGTTTGCCTGGCAGTAGTGTCGAGACCCGTACTAGAAGCAAAACTATAAGCCAACACTGACTTAGCCAACAATAAAACGACCAGAGATGAAACTAGCACTGTTAATTTTTTTATATATTTCTTGATCATAAAAATATTTTAACTCTATTGTGGAGTAGGAGGATTATCATTAGGAGCCGGCAAAGCGGTAGTCTCCGTTAATTGACGACCGATGAAGGCGGTAATAGCATAGGCTGACAGAACAATTATCAAACCAATAACCGCTGAAAGCAAAATACTCTTAGCCTGTTCCGTTTTCTTTTCATTGCCTGAAGCAGTCATCCACAGGAAACCAGCATAAATAATCAAAATCATCAGTACTACGCCCACAAAAGAAATGATGGAACCAACAATTTGACCGATTTTAGTAGACAGAAACTGGCCGGGATTGGCGTCAACCGCCGCTGTATTAAATGGGGCCTGGAGTTTACCGGCCTTAATGGTAGCATCTAGCCCATAGCTGCTAGTAGCAGCACTAACTGACAAAGCTTGGTTTAAAATGAAGAATAAAGTTAGAAATATTAACAAAGAAACTAAAGAAAAAACAATTTTATTAATCGATTGCTTCATATTTATAATTAGATAAAATTATTAACACGCGCTCTCACCACTCCCTTGGGCAGAAGTTTAACTTCTGTCCAAGGGAGTGGCTCCATTTGAAAAAATGGAGACACACTTTTCCAAAATCGATTTCTGGAAAATAAGCACGATTATTAATTTCCTGTTGCATTAACGAGTTGATTCAAGATGAAAGAAGCAATGCCCCAAGAAGCTAAGACGATGACTAAACCTATAACACCGGCACCCATCAATTTTTTAGCCTCCTCAACTTTCTCTTCATTACCAGCAGCAGTCATCCATTTGAAACCACCTAACAAAACAATAACGACAGCAATAATACCCAAAAACATCATAGCGGTATTAATAATACTGGCAGTGATTATTCTCGGGTCTCTACTACCCAATTGAATAGTATCATTAATTTCTGTAAAACCAATATCTAACTTGGCTGCCTGGGCGCTTAAACTAAACAATAAAATACCGCCCACAGACAAAATAGCAAACGATAACACATTTTTCATAATTTTTTTATTCATAATTCACCACCTTTCTAGTTTTAATTTTTAATTATTAACATCTAAATATTAACATAGTTTTAAAATAAACACAATTATGTTAGACTAAATCTATATGTTCCAGTCGCCAAAATTAAAATTTAATACCATTATTTGGGTCCTATTTTATATCTTAATTTTTGCCTTACTTTTAAAGCATTCCTACTCTTATTTAGACCCTGATTTTGGATGGCATCTTAAAACTGGGGAGGAAATCATTAATACTGGACAGGTGCCCCACATCAACCAGACTGACTACACTCTCGCCGGGCAAACCTGGGTGGATCACGAATGGCTGACTAATGCCACCATCTATTGGGTTTTTATCAACTGGGGTTACCTAGCTATTAACATTATCTTTGCCCTTATCCCGCTTTTAACTTTAATCCTGCTCAATCAATTTACTATCAAAGAGTATACTAAGGAAAAAACTAATATCTGGCTCTTTATCTTAATAGATCTAATGGGACTAATGGCCTTCATTCCGCACTTTGGTGTCCGGATGCAGGAAATTACTTTTTTTTGTACCTTACTCCTCTCTCTAATATTATATTATTACAATAAGAACAAAAATTGGAAGGTTTTATTATGGCTTCTACCCCTATTTTATTTCTGGGCCAATGCTCATGGCGGATTTTTAATTGGCTGGATAATTCTATTACTATTTTGGCTAGCTAAAGTGACCGAATATTTACTCCACCGATTTCTCCCCTGGAAATTTATCGACTTTAAAAATCTTTTAACCCGAGCTCAAATCAGAAACTACATTTTAGTTTCTCTGGCTGGGCTAACCACCACTTTTCTAATACCTTATGGCCTAAAACTATATAAATTCTTTGGCACCTATACCAATACCTTTTATTTCAACCATATTTTAGAATGGTTTCCGCAATGGAATTATCCTTATGTCTACTGGCAATGTCTTTATATCTGTTTAATAATCTCAATCCTATTAATCGACTGGTATTATATTTTTAAAAAGGACCCCGAACACAAATTAAATATTTGGCAATCAGGCATTGTCTTAGGGTTTGTTATTTTGGCTACCAAATCTCGGCGGCATTTTCCTTTATTGTTTATTATCTCCGCTCCCTGGTTTTTAGCTTTCATCACTAATTTTTTAGAAATTAAACCGGTCAGTTTTAAATACTTTAGGCAACAATCAATTAATATCATTATTAAAATCTTTTTACTCTTATGTCTGACTGTTGTCCCTTTAAATATTTTATTAACCACTAATTTTGTTAATGACCCCTTCAAGAGTTTCTGCGAAAATTCTTATTTATCCCGTAAAAAGAGTTTATTATTTCCTTGCCAGGCAATTAATATAATCAAGACTAACCCCCAATATAACCAGCTAAAATTATTTAATAATTTTAGCTGGGGCGGTTTTTTAATCTGGATTTGGCCCGAAAAACAACTCTTTATCGATGGCCGCTTACCCCAAGCTAATTATGAAGGGCGCTCGCTTCTCGAAGAATATTGGGACTTTTTTAAAACTAACCAAAGCGAATCACTTTTAGAAAAACATCAAATTAAAATGGTACTTTTATACGAAGATACTAATCTGACTAAACTTAGTTGGTGGGAAAAAAACTTTCTCTTTATGAATGAAGCTGAATTTAATCAAAAAAATACTTTAAAGGAATATCTGACCAATAGTCCGAAATGGAAATTAATTTATGCCGATAATATTGCCGCAGTTTATATTAAAAAGTAACTCCAAAAAAATAATGTGGCAGTTATTTTTATGGTCGATAATTTTAGGGTGGTGTTTTTTTTCCCATTCAGACCATCTATT
Organism: Candidatus Falkowbacteria bacterium CG10_big_fil_rev_8_21_14_0_10_39_9; assembly: GCA_002778645.1. Classification (GTDB taxonomy): domain Bacteria; phylum Patescibacteriota; class Patescibacteriia; order Patescibacteriales; family UBA12465; genus CG1-02-41-21. The sequence continues at coordinate 29,929 of PFAQ01000045.1, read as the reverse complement.
TAATGCCGACGAGGGAGTTATTTTAGATGGTGCCTGGAATTTATTTAATGGAAGACAATTATATTCTGACTTTCTTGAAATTATAACCCCCGGAAGCTTCTATTTGCTTTTATTTATTTGGAAAATTTTTGGTGTTACATTTTGGTCAGCTAAAATTGTCTCCGTTTTACTCCTGTTTTTTTCGGCGGTTGGAATTTATTTTATTGCTCAAAAAATAACCAAAAATAATCTAAATTTTCTAGCCCCAGTATTTTTTTGTCTAGTAAACTCAAGGTGGGCAATAATCAATCATAATTTTTACAGCTTACCATTCGCTATTTGGGCAATCTACTTTTTACTATTAGGACTAGATAATAATAAAATAAAAAATTTTATATTCAGTGGTTTATTGAGTGGAGTAACTATTTTGTTTTTACAAACCAGGGGGATAGCTGTTGGGGCGGCTATTTTTTTGTTTTTGTTATATTTTAATAAGCTAAAAATGGCTTTAATCTATTTTATTCTAACCATAATTCCTTTATTCGTGCTCTTGCTCTGGCCAATTCAAATTATAATAGATGATTTAGTATTATTTCCTTTTAATAATTATGGTGCAGCTAATAAAGTTCCACTTACTTTTTTATTAATAATAATTATAATATTTAGTCTAATAATCTATTTTTTTCATAAAGAAAAAAATTCTAAACTATCATTATTATTCACGACTCAAATTTTTCTTCTGCTAACTACAATTTCTCGACCAGATTATTATCATCTAATAATTGCCCTGGCCCCGACCATGGCTTTGCTCGGAATAATAATAGATAGAATTAAAAATAAAAATAAATCTATTTATTATAAATTTACTAATTATTGTCTAATTGCTATGATCACCTCGCTCCTAATAGCACCAGCATTAGATAGTTTTTTCTTTCAACTTAAACCATTTTATTCTGCCAGCCAAGAGATATTTATTTTTATAGAAAAAAACTGTCCGGGAAAATATATCTATGCTGGACCTTTTTGGCCTAGTATCTATTTTGAGAGCCGAAAATTAAATGCCACGCCCTACCCCTGGTTAATCACCAGTTTCAACACCCCCGAACAATTTTTAAACGCTCAAAAAAATTTCAAAGATAATAATCCGAGTTGTGCTATTCTAATTTATCCGAAATCACTGGAAAACTTTAAACACAACCCCAACAATCTAGTAGAAAATTATATTCGGAATAATTATCATCTGATTTATTTTGAAACAAATATTTATATTTATAAGCAATAGTCGTTTTGGTATAATTTATAAGATTTATGATCAAAAATAAAATCAAAATTATCCTAGGATTTATTTTTTTAGTGACCATTAGCTTATTTGCTCTAAAATATTTTTTTCTTTTAAATTATTATACTAATCACTCTGAGGCCTATAGATATTTCTCTAATAATTTTATTATATATCTCCTTCTGGTTGGCAGCTTAATTCTAATTAGTATAATTTATATTTTACTCGATAAGAAATTAAGCCAAAGCCCACCTCGCCTAGCTATAATTTTAACGGGTCTAATTATTTTATCAGCGATTTTAATTTTAGTTTTTCCCATTGGTGCTTCTGATATTTTTTTGTATTTAATCCAGGCCAGAACCTGGGCTCTTCATGGCCTAAATCCATATACTAATAATTATTTACAATTAATAACTGATGCTTTTTACCCTGGGCTAAAAGATAATTATTGGGCCGGACAAACCAGCTCTTATGGACCGCTCTTTATTCTAATTACTGGCGGTCTATCATTTATTTTTAAGAATAATTTTTTAGCTAGTATTTTAGGATTAAAAATATTCTTCGCCAGTATCCATCTGGTTAACGCTGGGCTAATTGGCAAAACTTTAGGTAAGCGCTTTGCTTGGCTCTATGCCTTTAATCCCCTAATTCTATTTGAATTTTTAATTAATGGTCACAATGAAGTCTTACTAATCTTTTTCTGTCTCCTCTCCTTTTATTGGTTATGGTTTAAAATTCCTAATCTAAAAAATAGTTTACTGGCTATTTTTTTCTTAACCCTGGGAGTATTAATTAAATTTACACCAATAATACTTTTACCCTTTTGGGGATTAGCTTTATTTTGGCGGCTTAAAGATAGACCGAGTAAAAAATTATTTCTGATACTATCACCCCTCCTCATCTTGAGCACTGGATTTTTAATTTATTTGCCTTTCTGGCAGGGGATAAAAACTTTAATTGATCCCATCAGCAATCAAATGCATTTTTTTAGCTACTTATTATCCTCCCCCATTATTGCTCTCTCTTACAATTTGTTTATGACCCTAAAACTAGATAATTCTTGGTACTTAGCCACATTAACTGGACGATCTCTATTTCTGGCATTTTTTATGCTTCTGATTGGGAGAATTATTTGGACTGGAAAAAAACTAAATATCAAAAAGATTTTAAACTATAGCATCTTAATCATGATAATTTTTTATGCCAGTTTCTTTCCTTGGCTCATGCCTTGGTATTTTACATTTTTATTGCTATTATTGCTAATAGGTTATTATCTAAATAAAGACCAAAAATATTTGACGGCCTTTTATGCTATTACCTTTTTAGAAATAACCTATTATCTTATTCTGCGTTAATATGGATTATCGTGATTTTCAAAGATTAAACTCCAAAAAGAATGAGCATTTCTGGTATAAAGCCCGGCGCTTGTTAGTTACCAATTTACTGCAATCTACTCTAAAAAATAAAAATGAAGAGCGCCAAATTATTGAACTTGGTTGTGGCACCGGGGTCCAACTGCCACTTCTCAGCCAATATGGCACAGTAACCGGACTAGACATTGTGCCCGAAAGCATTGCTATAATAAAAATGGCTGGTTTGTCCGGTCGAGTTTTTGATATCGAAAACGAAAGCCTGAAAAATAATAGTGCAGAGGTTGTCGCCTGTTTTGATGTTTTAGAACACCTCGAACATGACGAGGCTGCTCTGAAAAAAATCGCTCGAGCTCTCAAGACTCAAGGCGTTTTTCTCTTTAGTGTCCCGGCGGCACCTTGGTTATTTGGTCCGCACGACCAGGCCGCTAGTCATTTTAGGCGCTATAGTAAAAAGGAGATCAAACGAAAAATTAACAATAGTGGTTTAGAGCTCAAAACTATCAACTACTGGAACGCCTGGTTATTCCCGATTATTGTGCCATTGAGGTTAATAAAAAGAGTTATTAGCTCTCGGGCTAATTCTGACACCAAACCGCTGCCCTCATTTTTAAATAATATTCTATACCAAATATTGGCAGCCGAAACCAAGCTCGGGCTTAAACTCCCTTGGGGGTTAAGTCTCTATGGTACTGCCTATAAAAAATAATATGAAAGTAGAATTTTGTTTGCCAGTCTATAATGAAGAAAAAATTTTAGCTGAGAGTTGTCAGAAGTTATATAATTTTCTGCTAAATCAGAATTTTAACTTTAGCTGGCAGATAGTAATCGTTATTAATGGCTCTTCGGATCAGTCACCCCTTATTGCCCAAAAATTAAGCCTAGAATTTACCGAGAAGATAAATTTTGAAAACATCATTGAGCTGGGCCGAGGTCAAGCCCTCAAACGCTATTGGCTAAAAAGCTCGGCGGATATTTTAGTTTTTATGGATATCGATCTAGCGGTTTCACTCGAAGCTATACCAAAATTAATTGAACCAATCTTAAACCAAGAATATCAATTAGTAGTGGGATCCCGTCTTTTGTCCAGTTCCCAAATAAAAAGATCCTTTATCCGTGAACTAAGCTCCCAAACCTATAACTTCCTGTCTCGCCGATTATTAGGACACCATCTCTCTGACATGCAATGTGGCTTCAAGGCCATTACTAAGTCAGCTTTTATCACCATTGCCCCTTATCTCCAAGACCCTAATTGGTTCTTTGACACCGAGATGATTATTATTAGTTTGGCAGCTGGTTATAAGGCCAAAGAGATCCCGGTTAACTGGCAGGAGAACCGCTATGATCGTCGTAAGAGCAAGGTCAAGCTCCTGCGCGACTCCAACCGAATGTTTAGGAACTTAATTAGGCTAAGGCGACGATTACCAAACATTTCTCAAGCTATAAAAAATACTAACTAAAAACGACCCCATTGGAGTCGTTTTTTATATATCTATAAAGGTAATTATTTAGGTAGATACTTACTAAAGTTCTTTTGCTCCTCTACTCGCTTCTTGATCATTGGAATTTTCTTAAACTGCTTGAATAGAATAATCAACCAAATGGCCAGCTCTATCGCCCATAATAAGAACCAGAAATGAGAGGAGAAGAATGGCACTTCTTCGTAGATAAAGAATTCTAAGAAGGCTACCAGGATAACATTAGTCAAAAAGAAGCTAAATAAACTTTGGCGCAATTTAGCGTATAAGTCTTTTTTCTTCTTCAAAAAAAATAAAATAGCCGCTCCCACCAGGAGAATAATAGCAAAAATTAATAATCCAGTTTTAGCCCGACCGGACAAAGGAATGTAGTAATAGTTAAACCAAAAATGCCAAGTTAATAAATCTCCCATATTTTTAAGTTAATTTTTTAAATACTAAGCCATAATGGAACTTTCCTGGATTAAACTCCAATTCTAATTCCAAATTCATTTTGCTTAAAGCCGCCTTGAGCTTGGCCGCTTTAATGTGTTGCTCTTGGGCCGGACCAACAGGATGTTCTTCGGCCCACTCCACAACAATCAATTTACCGCCCGGTTTTATCATTCTAATGCTTTCCCGCAACATGTCAATACTGCTTTTAGCTTGATATAAGGTGTTAATTAACAGAGCCGCATCTAATTGTCCGGCTTCAATTTTGGTGGCCCCAAAAAGTTCCAAATTACTCCAAATAGTTTCTATTTGATTTAAGTTTTCCAGCCGAGCCCGACGAGAAATTTCATCTAAAGCACTCTTGATAATATCAACTGCATAAACTTTGCCTTTTTTGCCAACCAAATGAGCTAGCGGAAAAACAAAAAAACCAAAATTACCGCAACCTAAATCAGCTACCTGTAAATTATCCTGCTGGGGGATTTTTTGTAAAATCAACTCAATATTTAATAAATTGTTTTTAGTAATCATATTTTTATTCCACTAATATTTGTCGAGTTATAGTTTGTTCTCGACTATATTTTTTTTTAGCTTTGACTACAATCATATTAACACCTTTTTTTAAAATAATAGTTTGAAAAAAACCCCCGCTCTTATCAATCAGAACTACTTGACCATTAATAGAGACTTCACTTTCCGGCTCAGTCTCTCCGACGATATTCATGCTCAGTTCTTTCTGGACTAGATTGCCGGCAGGCTGAATGATTAACAGATTGGGAGCGGCCGTAATCTTCTTGAGATAAATTCCCAAATAAAGAAAAAAAGTAATAATAGCTAAAACTATTAGACCATTACGAAAAACTTTAGGAAAAATTACCAGTCTATGTCTTTTGATAACTTTCTTGGAAAAAACATCAATATCTCCACTTTGATAAACCCGACGCTCTTTAATAAAATTTTTGACTATATTCTTGTAATCCAGCCCCAATAAATTAACATACTTTTTCAAAAAAATTTTACCATAAATCCCCCCGGGGAGTAGGCCATAGTCCTCCTCTTCTAGGGCACGCACATATTCCGGCTTGACTTTTAGCCGGTTAGAGACATCGACCACGCTCCAATTTTTTTGTAAACGAGTAGATCGTAACTGGTCTCCAATGCTTTTGTATTCTGACAATACTGGGCGGGCGGTAAAAACTGACATATATTGATTATTGAAGTTAACAGACCGAAGTATTAAAAGGGCGATGGGAGGGTCCAAGACCAACCTGATAATTTAGTCGACAACTATAATTCTCCGGCTGGAGCACTACCCGCTTGTTGGCGGGAACCGCCGACGATTGGGGAGCGACGCTGTCTCCCAACCACTTCAACCCAAGAGCAGACATGGAAAACTGGATAATCATATAACTACAAAAAACGATTATTAATCCGATTACTGCCCCAATAACTATTTGCTTGCCTTTATCCACTGATTTAGAATTACCAGCTGAAATCAAAAACATAAAACCACCAATCACAAACATGAGTAAAGCTAAAGAACCCACGATTCCTAAAATAAAATGAGCGACATTAACCATCAACTGGACACCATCATTTAAGGTATAATTGCCACAACGACCAGTCTGAGTCGGGTCACAACCACCACCAGATTCTGGCGGTAAAATACCAGCCGCTGAAGCGAGATAAGGCAAAAACCCTAAAACGACCAAAAAGACAATGGCTAATAATAATATATTGTTGTTAATATTTTTCATAAAAATAAATTATTGACTCAAGGTTTGTTGAATCCGGCCAGCGGCTAACCCCATAGCCTCAGGGATCTTAGTTTCATCTTTAATAGTACTATCAATCATATCGGCCATGGCCTCTTCGGCGGCGAGAGCATTGTAACCATGATACCAACTCTTAGCCGTTAGAACTTGATCAACAAAAACACCAATCTCGGGATCATCTATTTGATCCTTAATTAAAGCTCTAAGGGCTGTTGGTTTTTTAACAGTCGCTAAATAAGCTTTAGCCTGTTCTGGCCTGGCCATATATTGGACAAAGTCCCAGGCTTCATTAGTATACTGGCTTTTTTTAGAAACAACATTTAACCAATAATTAGCAAAGTTAATATCCGCCGCAGCTCCTTCAATTTGAGGTAATTTGGCTGTGCCAAAATTTAATTTTGGCGCTCGAGTCTTGATGGTCGGCAAATGATAAGCATAGCCAAACATAAAAGCGAGGTTGCCACTAACGAAAGAGTCGACTGAACTATTTAAATCATTATTCCAAGAATAAACTTCTTTGGCTGGATTAGAAAAATCAGTGTAAAAACGCAGTGCCGAATATCCTGGATTGTAACCATTATCTTTGGCCCCAGCGGGAATTGTCTGGAAAGAAACTGAACCATTACTAGTCATCTGTGCTCCGTTTTGCATCATTAAAACCGACAAGAGGTCGTTATATCTTTCGATGTTGCGACTGCCACCGAGGGCCACACCGGATTGAATAATATTTCCCTTCAAATCTTGTTTGGTCAAACGCTTAACCGTCTGTTGAAATTCTCGATTCCAATATTTCGGAATGTCCGTCACGCCCGCATTGTTAAGCAGGTCTCGGTTGTAATACATCACTAAAGTATCGAGCGACATTGGCAAACCATAAAGCTTGTTATCAATAATCACATCGTCATAGACCACGTCGACAAAAGAATCTTTAACATTTTTTGGAGTTGGACTCTGAGTAATTCTAGTTTCTGGCACAATCTGTTTTTGGATAGTTCCCTGAACCACCGGATAGACCATCGGGATTTTAGCTGGCGCTGCCACTAATTTACTCTGGTATTTTATCATCCAAGTATTATTAATCGAAAAAATATCTGGACCACGATCTTCAGCAAAGGCATTTAAGAGTTCTGACTCGTATTCATTATACCGAAACTTGCGGTAATTAATGGTAATAAAAGGGTGCAACACTTTATAACTTTCAATAATCGGAGTTAAATCGGAAGAGTTATCCCAAACTCCCCAGATGGTTAAAGTTACCGGTTTCATAGCGCTTTGAATCGTTTGCGCACTTTGTTTGCAGCCAAAACCAGAGGTTAAAATAAAAAAGAAAAGCAAAAAGAGAGAAATAATTTTTTTGTTCATATTAGTAAAAATAAGCTAGTTCTATTATAACAAAAAAATCTTTGATAGACAATAAAAAAAGCCGCAGTTTTACCATGGCCTAAAATTGAAAATATTTTATAAAAACTAGCGGTTAGTCTTAATGTCGTCTAACTTAACACTTAATAGTTGAGAAATACCATCAGCTTGCATGGTAACGCCATATAAAACACTGGCTTTCCGCATAGAAGCTCGATTATGAGTAATAACAATAAATTGAGTTTTATTAGATAAATCATCTAGAATCTTAGCTAAACGCTCCGAATTAGCCTCATCGAGAGCGGCATCAACTTCGTCTAAAACCACAAACGGTGAAGGGTTGGCGCTGATAATCGCACTAATTAAGGCGATAGCAGTTAAAGCTCTCTCGCCTCCAGAAAGCATTGAAACCGACTTAATCTTCTTGCCCGGAGGAGTGGCCTCAATTTCAATCCCAGCCAAACCAGTGGCATTATGCTTCTTTAGGAACTTAATCTTATTTTGATTATTATAATCTAATTGTTTTTGGTTCAAGATAATAGTCTTTTCATCCTCCTCGCCCACCTCAGCCTCAGATTTCTTGTCATCTTTAGATTCTTCGTCGCCGGTTATCACTTTAACAATTCGAGCGGAACCACCGTTAAATAAAATTTTGAAATATTCCGTGAATTTTTCGGAGATAATCTTAAATTCCGCATCAAATCTTTCCTTAATAGTCAAGTCTAACTCATATATTATCTTTTCCAAAGATTTGATGGCTTCATTTAAATCACTAGTTTGAGTAAATAAAAAATCATAACGCTCCTTGGTGCTTTCATACTCCTTAGCAATTTCCGGATCAATCCCACCAATCATTTCCAATTGACGTTTCAAGCGTTCAATTTCAGACTCAGCTTGAGACAAATCAACCACAACTTCCGGCCGCTTGCTTCTAATCGCCACTAAATCTAATTCATTGGCCCGAATATTATTTTCCAAATCTTCCAGTTTAGTTTCTTGCCGGGCCGCACTGACCTTTAAATCATTTAACTCACCACCCAAACCATTAACCTCATATTGCAAGCCAGAAATAGTCTTTTGCAGATTTAAAAGGTGATCGTGCTTGCTTTGTTGTTCGGAATTAAACTGATCAATTTTGGCGCGTAAGGCTGTGATTTCTGGACGGAGTAAATTAATGCGGTTAACAATAAAAGATTTTTCCGTGGCCACACTAGCCTCGCCTATCTCGAGCGCATTGCCGCTCAACCAATTTTTCTTGAGAGCTATTTCCAGGTCTTCCAGTCTAGTTTCATATTTAGCAAAACTGATTCTGATCTCATTCAATTGGTTGTTGATAGTATTAACCTGATTTTGCCAGTGTTGTAGCTCCTTTTGCCGGTTAAAAATATTATCTCGCTCAACTTCCACCCGTTGGTTTAAACCATCAAGTTCTTCTCGGGCGACCTTAATTCGATCATTAAAAGTCTTGACCTTATTTTCCAATTCAGCTTTTTGTTTCTCCACGCCCTTGGTATCCCCACTCAACTGACTTTGAGATAATTTTTGCGTAATACCGGATAATTCTTTTTCGGCCTGGCGTTTTTTATCAGTGAGCAAGCGGGCCAATTGTTCTTTGGCCGAAGTGGCTAAATTCAATTCATTAATCTTAGTACTTAGAGCCTCTCGGTCTAAGGCTAAAGATTCTAACTTAGCCTGAATCTGACTCAGTTCGGTTTGACCCTTGGCCCCAGTGGAGAGCTCTAGAATCGCTTTAATATCGGCCCTAATCTCATTTAAGGCAGCTTTAATATTGATCAAGTCCGATTCTTTTTCGGCTAATTCTAATTTATCTAAAGAAGTTTTTAATTGTTCATTAATCTGACTGATTTCGCTGTCGCCAACTTCTAGGCTAACCGCCCGCAAAGCTTTATTCTCCTCGGCAATCTTAGTGGTCAAAACTTCACGTTCTAAAATTAATTGAGCAGCTTTACTTTTATTAGCACTGACAAAATTTTGGATCTCGGCCAACTCTTCTTCGGCCACTACAATTTCTTTAGTCAGTTCTTGTTTTTTATTATTCAAAAACGACAAATCGAATTGACCGGATGATTCCAATTTCATTTCCAGCCAGGCGTTAACCTTAGCTAATTCTTTTTCGGCACTATCTCGCTCTGATTGTAATTCCGACAAAGCCTTTCTCTTGGTCTCCAGATCGGCTGAGCTATTAGTCCGATTTTTACCGGACTCAATCTCAGCTTGTAATTTGTTAATCTGTTCCAGCAAACCAGCCTTAGTTTTTTCCAGTTCTTTCGGGTCGCTGTTTTCCGGCATTTCCGCTTTCATCCGTAACCAATTTTCTAGACGGCTTTGTTGGCGGGACAGAGCCTCTTCTTCGTCTCGCTTGCGGCCTAATGATTGATGCAGTTCGTTAAAGTCATCGCCAATCGCTGGTTGACTTTCGATTTGGCTGAGTTCAGAATTTAATGAAGTTAATTTATCTTCCTTGGCAATTTTATTTTTTTCCAGTTCTAAGTAGCGATTATTAATCTCATTTAAACGATCATTCAATTCATGCCAGTTATAGCCATAATAACTATTCCGCCAAGTGCTAAGAGCCATTTCCATTTCTTCGCGCTTTTTTAATTTATCTACCTGGCGAGTCAAACTCTTAAGACGGGGTTCAATTTCATTTAATAGTATTTCAACTTGATTTAAATTCTCATAACTACCCTGCAATTTATTGAGAGCAATATCTCGCTTAATCTGATATTGTTTGACGCCAGTCGCTTCATCAAAAAAATCTTTGCGCTCCGACAAACTAGTATTCAAAAAGCCTTCCACCAGACCCTGGCCGATAACACTATAGGTTTTTTGACCAAAATTAGCTTTAGCCAGGAGCATCTGAATGTCAGTTAGACGAGCCCGAGAATTATTAATCAAATATTCACTTTCGCCATCTCGAAAGAGGCGGCGAGTAATTACAATTTCGGCCTGAGACAACAAAACATCAATATGATTTTCCGGACCAGCTTCTTCGCCTTCAACTACTGGTTTCTTTTTTCTTTGGGTGTCAGCATTATTTAAATAAAGAGAAACTTCCGCCATACCCAAACGACTTTTCTGATCGGAACCAGAAAAGATCACGTCATCGCTCTTTTTACCCCGCAAGGTTTTGATACTCTGCTCGCCCAGCGCCCAGCGCACCGCATCGGCGGT
>PFAQ01000045.1:0-19007 GCA_002778645.1 Candidatus Falkowbacteria bacterium CG10_big_fil_rev_8_21_14_0_10_39_9 | reverse complement strand
CATTAGGGCCAACAATCGCAGTTAATCCCCGCCGGGTACCATCAATAATACCAGGAAAAACTAAGGAGTTTTTATTGGCAAAAGATTTGAAACCCTGAATTTCTAACTTCTCTAGATACATAAGCTAACAAAGTAAAGAGCCCGGTGACGGGCCATTGGATTTTTTTATTTTATAACTAATTGTGTTATAGTTATAATATAATTTATTTTTTTAAAAAAGTAAAATAAAATGATTATCTCGATCAGCGGCGCCCAGGGCTCCGGCAAATCAACTCTGGCTAAAAAGTTAGCGGAAAAGTTAGGCTATCCCCGCTATTATATGGGAGGCCTACGGCGAGAAACGGCCCTCAAGCGAGGGCTAACTTTGGCTGAGTATAATAAGTTGGGCGAAAATGACCCCCAAATCGATCGGGAAGTAGACGAATATCAACGAGAATTGGGTAAAACTCAAGATAATTTTATCATCGAAGGTCGCACCTCCTGGTATTTCATTCCCCACTCCCTCAAAATCTATATAGATACCAATGAAGAAATCGGGGCCCAAAGAATTTGGCTAGAAATGGAAAAAGATGGTGCCAGAAAAAATGAAGATAGTAATATCAACAACTGGCAGGACATTCTAACCAGTATGCGCCACCGACTCCAAAGTGATATCGAGCGTTACCAGAAATATTATAATATTGACGTCCATGACAAAAACCATTATGATTATTATCTAGACACCACTAATCTGACTCCAGAGGAAACGCTAGAAAAGGTTTATAATTTCATTAAATCTCATATTGACAAGAGCTAATTTTACTTATATTATAAGGAAAGTTACCTAAACTAATAATATATTAAGCTACTAACGCTGTTTTATGGGCGTTTTAGCGCTTTATTTAAATAATATGGCCGAAACCAAAAAAGACCAAGCGATCGACTTGAAGCCAGGCATGACTGTCCGGGTTCACCAAAAGATTAAAGAATTAAATACCAAAGGGGAAGAAAAAGAAAGAATCCAATACTTTGAAGGTATTATCATTGCCCACAAACATGGCAAGGAGAAAGCTGCGACTATTACTGTTCGTAAATCTTCTGATGGTATTGGCGTAGAAAAGATCTTCCCTATCAACCTACCAAGCATTACCAAAATTGAAGTAAAGAAGATCGCGGAAGTGAAGCGGGCTAAATTATATTTCTTGAAAGATAATAAATATAAGAAGAAGTTGAAAGAGAAGGTCGTTAAATCCGTTAAATAATGTTTCAGGGCGAGTGGCGAAATTGGTAGACGCACAAGCTTGAGGGGCTTGCAGCTTAACCGCTGTGGAGGTTCAAATCCTCTCTCGCCCACAAGCATCGAGGGCACATAGCTCAGCTGGTTAGAGCACCTCGTTTACACCGAGGGGGTCCAGGGTTCGAATCCTTGTGTGCCCACACAAACATTTAAACAGGCTTAGGCCTGTTTTTTGTTGAAAAAATAACAGTAAAGAGATATAATGAAAAGAGTTATAATGAAATGTATTCAAATAATTATCCCTAATAATTAATTAAAATTATGAAAAAGAAAGGTGCTTTTACTCTACTCGAAATTTTATTAGTCGTTGCCGCGATCGCCATTTTGGGCGGAATCGTTATCTTTGCCATTAATCCCACTCGCCAATTGGCCGCCACTCGAAACGCCCAGCGCGCCATGGATGTTAATGCTATTTATAAGGCTGCCTATCAATATATAATTGACCATAGTGTTTTACCGGCCGAGGTTAGCTCTACTCCGATTGAAATTTGCCGTAGTGGCGCCAGTAATTGCGTTGGTCTAGCCGACCTATCAGTTCTGACTAATAGTGGGCTTTATTTACCCTCTATTCCCACAGACCCTAACTCTCCTACTCCTAATGGCTCCGGCTACATGATCTGCCGGGCAGATTCAGGACGTCCGGTTGTTTATTCTCCTTTAGCCGAACTAGACAGAGAAATAACCAGCGGTGAAGCTTGCCCTAATCCAGCTCAACTTCGCGACAATCATCGGTTGGCCGATATTAGAATTATTGAAGATGCTATGTCTAACATGTATACCGCTAATGGTTTTTACTTTTCCAATTCATTTAGTTCTATTTCTTTCTTTATTTCTTCTTTAGTCGGCGGAAGTTCACGGGGTGGCACTAATTGTTCTACGGTAACGAGCGAGCCGACTAGTCATGTTGGCAGTGTCTACGGATCAAATATCCCTTGCCCGACTCAAAGCAATTGGTGCCTGAAAGTACCAACAGATCCCAATAATGCGGCTGAATCAAGTGGTGTGGCCTATGACAGCGGTACGGTTTATTTGAGAAATATTCCATTGAATAATTATCTACCTGTTGGCACCTGGACTACGGGCTGGTCACCTTATAAAATTTTTGTCTTTAATAATTTTGATGGCAGTGGCCGAGATTATTTTCGAATTAGATATCGTCTCGAAAGCTCGGCCATACACGAACAGCAAAGTGATCATTTTATAAATGGCGCCCCAGCTAACTGTCATTATGATGGCGAAGCTATCACTACCAATCTTATTGTTTGCGATTAGCTTTAATTAACAGCAAAATATCAGAAAAATAGACCAAATTGGTCTATTTTTTTATCAATATTGACTAAAACAACTGATTATTATAATATAAACGGTCAACTACCAACGGCTCTTTAAAACCAGGGGAATTAGACTAATGCTTGTCTTGGCTTAAACTAAACCAAAACAATTATTAGCCTAATCAGTATTAACCCCCAAAAAAATTATCCAGATGGAAAAAAGCAAAATATTTATTATCGCCGAAAAAGACTTAGCCAGAAACATCGCGGCCATCATTGACCAATTAATACCTCACATTGAGTTATTTGAAATTTATGATTACAAAGAAACTTTAAAGTTTTTGTATAACAATTATTTTGTCACACTAATTATGACCGAATTTTTTTATAAAAAGTTAATCGTTAGTCTCGGAGCTACCGATATCAAAAAAACCATTGTCATTACAGATAATGATAAGTTCATTGAAGAGTGTGAAAAAGAGGAGATCAAAACTGTCAAAAGAGACAATCTCGAAATCGGTTTCAAAAATCTCTTAGGAGGCAAAAAGCCAAAAGAAAAAAAGTAGCAACCAATGCTATCCCAAAAACACCATTAACCAGATGGTGTTTTTTATTTTTAAGCTCTAAAATTAGCCCCTCCTTGTATTTCCTCAAATTAATGGTATGATATAATTAATTGACAATATTATTAATTAACATCAATAATTATGGGTAATTTTAATCGAGGCGAGAGATTAGGGGGCGGCGGCAAGAGATTTGGCGGCGACCGTGGTTTTGGTGGTGGCCGAGACCGAGATCGCGGTGAAAGACCAACTATGCACAGAGCTATTTGCGCCGAATGTGGTAACTCCTGCGAAGTCCCTTTTAAACCAACTGGCGATAAACCAGTTTTCTGCAGCAATTGTTTTGGTAAAAAAGAAGGCGGTAACAATAATCATTTTGATCGTCGAGATTCTGGCCGCGACTCCGGTCGTCCTAGTTTTGGTGACAAGAAAATGTTTGAAGCGGTTTGTGATAAATGTCACAAGACTTGTGAAGTTCCTTTCAGACCAACTGGCGACAAACCAGTTTTCTGCAGCGACTGTTTTGGCAAAGGTGAAAAAGGTGGTAGCAATACTGCTCCTGTTAACTCTGACCAATACAAGAAACAATTTGAAATGTTAAACACTAAGCTGGATAATATTTTGAGAATGATCTCACCTAAGACTGTTAGTGAGAAGATGGTTAAGGAAGATAAACCGGTGGTAAAAGAAGCTCCAAAGGCAGTTGTCAAAAAAGCTGTTGCTCCAAAAAAAGTAGCTGCCCCTAAGAAAGTGGTTAAGAAGAAGAAGAAAAAATAAATTGAAATTGATACACCAAAAAACAGGCCATTAGCCTGTTTTTTGTTATTTTGCTATAATTAATCACAGAAAAATAAACTATAATTACATGCCTTCCTTCATTAGCCAAAGCAGTCGAGAGACAACTAAATTAGGTGAGTCCCTGGCCCATGATTTTGTCGGGGGTGAAGTTTTAGCTTTGATAGGCGACTTAGGTGCGGGCAAAACTTGCCTGAGCCAAGGCATTGCCAAGGGACTGGGAATCAAAAAGATTATCAGCAGCCCCACCTTTGTAGTTATGAAAGTCTATAACCTGAAAGATAAACCAGGAATAAAAAAGTTTTGTCACATCGACGCCTACCGCCTCAACTCAGCCGAAGATTTGGTTGCCATTGGTGCCCTCGACTATCTTAATCGAGCTGATACCGTCACCGTGGTTGAATGGGCCGAGAAGATTAAAGACATTTGGCCCAAAGATACAATTCTGATTGACATCAAACATCAAACTGAAAATAGCCGAAAAATAAATATCAAAAAAGGTAAAATAAAAAAGGGCTGATTAACGATCGACCCTTTTTGAGTTTTAGTTCAAACTAGTACTATCATATAGGAGTTCTGACTGAGAATCCATAAAATCTACGCCTCCCTCGACTATGGCTTGCAAATCAGAAATCTCTCGGATTAAAATTATGGGACTGTCGTCCTCATCGAGAGCAGCAACGTTAGTAAAGCGTTGGCAGAGTTTGAAGATAAAATAATATTTCTTACGAAATTATTGGGGATTTTTTAGACAATTAACCAGAAAGAAGAATTCATCTTCCGGGAGATTGCTAGTAATGGCACTGGCAAACTCATTAAAAACTGTCAGAGACATTTCCGATAAAAACAGGCAATTGTCACAAAAACAATAAGCCACGGAATCCTCATTTTGAAACGGAGCTTCAATTCCCCGGATCAACATTTTTAGATCTATCTCCATATTTAAGAGGTTTAAGGTGCTGAAATAGATATAACAATAATAATCATTATTGCCAATAATAAAAGGAACCGTTTTTGGTTCCTTTTTTAGAACAATCTATTTTATTAATCTTCTTCGCTAGGAATTGGTTTAATCCTGACATTGTTTTGCTCCCCATTACAAAAGGGGCAAACTCCGGTCTCGAAATAATGGCCCAAGAAAGTTTTAGGTTTCTCCCCTAAAGTCTTATAAGCTAAAAGCTCATAAAGACCTCGGGCATCCTCTTCATTAAGACCAAAAGTGGTACCACAGCCCTGGCAAAAGACTCTAATAACAGCGCCTGGCTCTAGCGGCAGATTTAGTTTTTTTACAGGCACATCGTGCTCGTAGGTGGCGTGGATTTTACCAATTTCACCCAATAAAGACTTTTTTTTCTCTCGATTCATTACTCTTACTTTTTTGGTTTTTATTATTTTTATTTTATCTTAGCATTATGTTCGCTGATCTGTCGGCGCATCACATCGATAATTTCTTTCACAAAAACTGGGATTAAATCAGCATCTCGTTCGGGGACATAATCATCCTCTCGATTACTGAAACTGAAAATTGCATCACCCAAATACTTACCACCTCGAGCCATCTTTTGACTAATATCTAAATTCTTTTCTTCCTTAGTTTTTTTGGTAATATCAATGGCAATATCAAAAGTGTGACCCTGACGGACAACGGTAAAGATGCCATCAACGCCACAATAATCCGCGTTACTACCCAGGGCGCTAGAAAACTTTACATCCTTGTCTTCAACTTTCAATCTAGCTACTAGGGCTTTTTTCATGTCAGCTATAAAAGGACGATCTGGCCCGCCAGGTTGGGACTTCTTAACACAGTCAAACATTTCAGCTGGACTCAAAATTGGATTATGTTTATTCTGCAAAAATTCCGAAGCCGCCTTGTCATTTATCTCTTCATACTTAGCTCGACTGCGAGCCTTAATCTCCTTAAGACTAAGGTGCAGGCCCTCGGCTTTGATAGCTTCTCGAGCTAAGGCTTCAGTGGCCAACTCCTGGTATTTTCTTTCATCCATCTCACCCAAGAGCTCTCGCTCTAAGGCGACACCTGATTGTTCAACGGCAGTTTCAATTGAAGCAAATCGACCAAATCCCATATAATTATTTTTTATTATTTTTTAACATCTTAATCAATAGCCAGGCCACGACAGCCACTATTAAAACATCAGCTAAATTGAAAACGGTAAAATAACGACAGGAGAGATAGTCAATGACATAGCCATACTGAGTTCTGTCTATAAAGTTAGATATAGCACCAAGAAGCAATATTGTCAAGGGCAAAAAAAGACTTATTTTCAATTTTTTGGCTAACAATAGATAAAAAGTATAGAAAAAGATAACTAGAATAATGACCCCGGTTAGTATTAAGAGCAATTTACCGCCCAAAGGTAAAGAAAAGGCGATATAATAGTTCGGGGTAAAATCAAATTGTAACCAAGATCCCAAAAGATTGATTGGCATCTCCCAGCTACCACCAATCGCCCGTGACTTCAAAAACCGATCAGCAACAAAAAACATAGCCGCCAAAAGGAAAGCTATGTTTTGTATCGAAATCTTTTTTTTCATTTTAATTACTCCGCCTGAAGTTCAGTCTTGCAAGCCACACAAGAGCTAGCAGTTGGTCGAGCCTGAAGACGTTTGGCACTAATTGGCTTTTGACAATATTTACAAATTCCATAAGTACCTTTTTCAATCCTCTTCAAAGCACTCTCAATATCTTCCAAGGAATCTTCCAAAACTTTTTCAGTTACAATATTAGCCGAATATTCACTAATTTCCTGGGCATTTTCATCTGGTTTATCACCATACTCCGGGAAAGCAGTTGTCCGATTGTCGGTTTCATGCGAATCTTTGCGAGCTAAATCAGTCAAATCTTTCATTATTTGATCTTTTTTAATCAACAAATCGGTCTTAATTTTTCTTAAAGCAGTAGCATTAAAAGCACTATTTTTTAGGTTATTTTCTCCCATATTTTTGATTTTCGCCTATTTTAGGTTTATCTATTAACTTATTATATAGGGCTAGTATAGCTTATAATAAACCCTTTGACAAGGGTAGAGATATTTGCTAAGATTTTTTTTAGTTATGTAAGATAATACATTTATCAGATTTTTTTACATCACTTTTTTATTTTGGAGTGGTAGCTCAGCTGGTTAGAGCGCCGCCCTGTCACGGCGGAGGTCGCGGGTTCGATCCCCGTCCGCTCCGCACTCCAAGATAATGCGGGTATCGTATAGTGGCTATTATGCGACCTTGCCAAGGTCGAGAGAGGGGTTCAATTCCCCTTACCCGCTCAGATAAAAAACAGTCTAGAAATAGACTGTTTTTTATTTACTATGCATGTGGGGTTATAAATTCAACGCACTTCTCATTTTCAAAAACATTTCGAAAAAGAATAATTTTAATTTCATACCACTAAAATACCCGCCCCAAGAGAATTGATGCTGTATTAGCCACTAAAGACACAACCAATGCTTCCGAAAATTTTAATTTAAATAACTGATTATAAATAATTGTCTCTACCAGAATAACCAAAAGTTCTCCCCCAATCATATATACACCCCTATTTGAAATAATGGCCGGCAGAACGAACCAGAGGTAGGGTAAGGTTAAGGCCGAAGTTATAAAGCTAATCAAAATAATTTTAGGGAATTTTTCATGGTAGCATTTTTTAATGAGCATTAAGAACGGAATTGTATTTATTTAATCACAGACCCAATCGGGTGTCAAATTTGACTTCTCATTTATTTATTGTTATACCAAAAGAACATCAAAGCTCTTTTATTATGAAAGAATGTCACCCCAACATCCAGAGACTTATAAACGCTGGCTGGCTAAAAAACAATAAAAAGAACGACTATTATATTTTTCTAGAAAAAGATGGCGTAGTAGCAAAAGTCGCTATCGCTACTGGCAAAATCGTTTCAGAAGAAAAAATAGTTAAAGAAGAAAAACCATAAAAAAATCACAAAACAAAAACAGCTTTTTTCAAAGCTGTTTTTTATGTAGACAAATATAAATTTAACCTTAAGCCTTTCGTCCGGCTCGCACTCGATCAGTTTCAGTCAAAATCTGTTTTCGGAGACGAATACTTTTGGGGGTAATTTCTAAGTATTCATCGCTCTTCATAATTTCCAAACCGCCCTCTAGAGTGACTGGGTTAGGCGGTGTGAGCTTGATAGCTTCATCGGTGCCGGAAGCTCGAACATTAGTCAAGTGTTTACCCTTGATCGGGTTAACAGCCATATCCAAACCTTTAGCGGTATTGCCCAGTATCATCCCCTCGTAAACTTCAACGTTAGGTTCGACATACAAAGCCCCCCGCTCTTCCAGGTTCCACAGAGCATAGGCTAAAGCCTTGCCGGTAGCCATAGAGATCATAGAACCTAAATCAAACTTATCAATTTCTCCGACGTGTTCTTTGAAGCCAATGAAACGAGAACATAGAATACCCTCACCCCGAGTCGCTACCACAAACTCATTTCTGAAGCCTAATAACCCCCGAGTGGGAATTTCAAATACTAAACGAGATTGATTATTATGATTTTTAATTTCTTGCAGTAAACCCTTTCTCTTGGATAATTTTTCAATTACCATACCAGCCATATCAGCGGGCACATCAATCAAAGCCTCTTCAAATGGTTCTAACTTTTTACCATCTTCTTCTTTGATAATAACCTGAGGCTGAGAAACTTGGAGCTCATAACCTTCGCGGCGCATATTTTCTAGCAGAATAGCGACGTGCAATTCACCACGACCGAAAACTTTATATTGATCGCCGTTTGAAAAATCAACTTTCAAACCAACATTAACTTCCAATTCTTTTTCCAGCCTTTCCTTTAGCTGACGGTTGGTAACAAACTTACCTTCTCGACCAGCGAAAGGAGAATTGTTAACTAAAAAATTTAGGGAAATAGTTGGCTCATCAATCTTGATAGCTGGTAGTTGTTTCTGATCGGCAGAAATAGCAATGGTTTCACCAATATCAATATTTGGGAGTCCAGCAATCATCACCACATCACCTGCTTCAGCCTGCTCGGTTTCCTTGCGCTTTGGCCCAAAAAATGTAAATAACTTACCAATTTTAGCATTTCTAATCTCGCCATCATGATTCATAATAACCACACTGGCTCCGGATTTAATATAGCCAGAATAAACCCGGACGATAGCTAAGCGACCCAAGAAGTTATCATAAGCTAGATTAAAAGGTTGAGCTAAAAATGGTTCCAACTTAGCTGAAACTGTAGCCGCTGGCTTAACCTTATCTAAAACTAAATCCAAAAGAGGAAATAAATTTATATTTTCATCGGCCATATTAAGTTTAGCAAAGCCTTGTTTGGCGGCCGCATAAACTACCGGGAAATCTAATTGTTCATCAGTGGCACCAAGATCCATAAACAATTCATAGACCATCTCGACCACCTCAGGAACGCGAGCGGCCGGCTTATCAATCTTGTTAATCACCACGATTGGGTTAAGACCCAATTCTAGCGACTTCTTCAAAACAAATTTAGTTTGAGGCATTGGACCTTCTTGGGCATCAACTAATAACAAAACACAATCAATGGAACGCAAAATCCGCTCCACTTCAGAACTGAAGTCGGCGTGACCTGGAGTATCAATAATGTTGATTTTAGTATCCCGATAAACGACGGAAGTATTCTTGGAATAAATAGTAATACCTCTTTCTTTCTCTAAATCGTTACTATCCATACTGACACCTTCCTCAATCATACCAGTTTGGCGCATGAGAGCGTCGGTTAGCGTAGTTTTGCCATGATCAACATGGGCAATAATTGCAATGTTTCTGATTTCCATAAGTAAAAATTAATTTAAACAATAGGACTACTATGCTCTTTTTTTTGCTATTAGTCAAGTTTCGGTTCAGATTGAATATTTATGGCTTTTGGTATAAGCTATTTACAGATAATCTATAACAATAATAATCAAATTTATGGCCTCAATTTTTGAAAAATTTGGCTTTTCTTCTCAAAAAGTTGAAAAAACTAGCCCAGAAACCGCCAAAAGTCTACAAGGCTTTGGTGAAAAAACCATTGATCTCTTCTGCAAAGAGTTGAAACTCGAGGGTTTAGACCAATTAAAAGAGTATAAAGCTGGTCATCCCGATGAAAAATTTGTCATCTCATCTTCTCACCTTAACAACTTAGATGTTCCCGCCGTCCTTAAGACTCTGGGCAAAGACTTTAACCTCCAATTAACCGGAGAGTCAGTATTGTTAGAAAAAATGAAGTATCTAGGCCACAAACTTTTAACTAATCTTGGTGGCCGAGAAAACTTTACCCCGCTCGACTACAAAGAAAAATCAAGATGGCAAACATGGTTCTTTCAACCCAGATAATTTTGTCGAACTCCAGGAAAAAGAGGTTGCCGGTAAAACTCCCTGGATTGCAGCTCATCATTTTTCCCTAGACGGAAAAATGAAACGAGGTAGTATTGGACCAGTTTATTTAGCGGCCAAAACCAACGCCACAGTTATTCCCACTGCTCTGGAAGTTATTGGGGGATCAGTTAATCTAGAGGGCGCTAAAGAAAGCGCCAAAACGCTGCTGAACCGTTCTCAGGCCATTTACCACATTGGTGCACCGATTAAATTTCCGCCACTAGATGTTTCCATTATTGACGAGGTGACAAATAAAAAAGCCCAGGGGGCAAGAGATCACCAAAGAAGAACTAGCGGCTTTTACTGCCACTCATCAAGCCCTCAAAAACCACGCAGAAATACTAGCTCAAACTATCAGCTCCATGTTACCCGAAGAAAAAAAGGGTTACTATTCTGACTCAAACAAATAACTTTTAAAAGAAAAATAAAAAGGGCCCGAGTGGCTCTTTTTGTTTTAATTTTATTCCCTTGGTCTCTCTTTAAAAGTGTGATATAGTTTAATTCATGATTGAATTTATTATTTCTAAACTAACTATTTTTATCGTTTTCTTTATCAACCAATTAGGTTATGGTGGAACGACTTTATTAATGGCACTGGAATCTTGTAATATCCCTATTCCATCTGAAGTGATCCTCTCTTATGCTGGATTTTTAGTTAGTCGTAATGAAATGAACCTGCACCTAGCCGCTTTAATGAGTGCTCTGGGTTGTTTATTAGGCTCTATGTTGAGTTATTGGCTAGGACACCAGCTGGGCCGGCCAATTATCTGGAAATATGGTAAATGGCTTTTATTATCCCATCATGAGATAGAAAGAGCGGACAACTTTATTGCTCGCTATGGTGACCTAACCTATTTTTTTTCCCGCCTGATGCCTGTGGTTCGCACTTTTATTTCTTTCATCGCTGGAGTCAGCCACGGCAATTTTTTTAAATTTTGTCTTTATACTTTTCTGGGATCTTGGATCTGGAGCTATGTCTTAATTTATATTGGAATAATTTTAGGCGATCATTGGGACAATATCGGACCACTCTGGGATAAGTTTCAAACAACCATTATTCTCCTAATCTTGTTGGGTATTGGTTGGCACATTTGGCGAGTTTTTCGCAATAGTCGACAAAAACAAAACCAGCAAAATCACCCAGAAGGCTAGATGCATAAACCAGTCAGTGGGATTGATATCGAAGACAAATAATTCTCCCGCAGCCAGCCACAAATCTTTACCGCCCAAGATTAAGCCCTTTACCAAGGCTCCAAATAAAAAGATGATCAAGGCCGCTGAGCTATATTTAACATAACGATTAAAAAACAGAGAGAGGCCGACAACAATTTCAAAGGCGGCAATTGGGAAAATCCAAACACCAGCCATATTTAAACTAGCCATTTCATTAAGAGCTGCCTGCGGCACAAACAATCTAAAAACTCCTGCTGCAAAAAACACCAAACCCATCAATATTCTTAGCAAAATGCTAGGATTTTTTATTATATTTAATTTCATAGTTTCTTAAATACTAAATTAATAATTACCAAAGTCGTACTTCACAATTTTCTTTTTGACTGTCTTCCCACGCAAAGTAAAAAACCCTAACCGTAACCATTTAACCAAAACTTTCCAATCACCTTCCTTTTTCATCCGTCTGATAGAATAAGGTAATTTGACACTTCGAATAATACGAAATTTGGCTATTTGCGAGGCTCGGTCGCAATAATCATAATCCTCGGCCACAAATAGAGTTTCATTAAAACCTTTAATCTGTTTGTGAATAATTCTTTTAACCATAATCCCCGCTCCGACTGAAATTGGATGCCAAGACTGTCTAATTTTAGCCAAAAAATTATAGCCCCAGGAGCAAAGGTGATAGATAATTTTATCCGAGCCAAAATCTAAATAAAAACCAGCTATTCCCAAATTTCTTTTTTGAAATTCATTCATGGCTTTAAGCAAAAATCCTTCAGGTAAAACAGAATCAGCATCTAAAAATATAATAATACCTCCAAGCGCCGCCCTAGCTCCAGTATTTCTCTGAAAAGAGGGATGACGCCTTTTATCAACTACCACTCGCGCACCCATCTTAACAGCCACTTCTCTTGTCTTATCATCTGAATTAGCATCAGAAACAATAATTTCATAATCAGTAAAATCCTGCTGCTGGATAGAAGCAATCAGCCTAGGCAAATATTTTTCTTCATTTAAAGTAGGAATAACAATTGATAGCATAATTATTTAAATAAGGTTTTCGCCAAATCCCAATATTGAGTTTCACCATCCTTAAATTTTTTATACCACCACTCAACTCCCCACAGATAAGCTTTTTGAAAATTAACATTAATGCCAAATTGGGCGTTAGCTTTAAACTGCTCCAAGCTAAAAGATTTTTGGGCCTCAGTGGCAGTAATATCCTTCATCGAACCGCTGGGGACCCAGGGTTCGGCCTGAAGCTCGCTAATAACTCTTTTCTCTGGCGGAATGTGAGCCAAATTAGCTTTCAAACGATAAAAAATGGCCGGTAAAGGATAGCGGACATAGCCCGTATGTGGCCCCCAAACAACTCGGTATAAAGTAGTGCCAAAAATATCACTCATCTTGGATTCTTTTTGCCACCAACTCAATTCACCCGAAGCGGAAATTAATATTGGCCGAGAGTCTAAACTTCGGACCAAATCAATTTCTTTCTGAAGAAAACTTAAATCACTGGACGGACAGTCTCCAAAGACATTTAAAAAAGGCTCATTCTCTACTTGCCAATATTCAATTTCACCGCGATCACGATAACGAAGAACTACGGTCTTAATCATCTCTAAAACTTCGGCTTCACGAAAATCTTTAGTTTTATTAATAATCCAAGCGGGAGCATGACACTCCGGCCAACGGGGCAAACGATAACCAACATCTAAAACAAATTCTACATTTCTAATTTTACCTTCATTTAAAATCCAATCATAATCCGCAAAATTATATTCCCCCCGTTTAGGCGCAATTTGATCCCAATAGACTGGTAGCCGAACATTTTTGACTTGCAAATCATCAATAATAGCAGCAAAAGTTTCTTTCCAATTTAAACCTAATTCCCGGGCCATCTTAATCGAAAAAGTTACCCCAAAATAACCAGAGCGATATTTAAGGTCCTCTTGCCCAGGATAATTTTTAGCCACCTTAAAAGACCAAACAAAGAGTCCGGCTAAAAAGAGCATAATTATAATTGACAGACGATATTTAAATTTTATTTTCATAACATTATCTAACGATAAAATATAAACCCAAGCTGATCAAAATAATAGCAAAAGTTTTGCCAAAGATGATTTTAAGAGAAAAATTATCCTTAAATAGTTTTGGTAAAAGGATGCCCAAGAGCCAACTAAAAGCTAATAAAAAGACATATTGGACCCCCTGCAAAGCGTTAACGATGGCCACTGAACCAGCCGCAATAGCATAGCTTTGTAGAATGAAGGCCGCCGCTCCCAAAGCCTGATTGCCAAAAACCAAGATGGTTTGCTTCAAACTCCGAGGCCGACCAGTTGGTTTTTGAAAGTTGGCTAAAATTTCCTGACGATCTTTTTTCCTAATCAACCAAAAAATAGCTACCAATAAACCACCCAAGCGCACCCAGATAAAGCTACTGACAAAGTCATGATGATCATAACCATATTTAGTACCAATAAAAAAAATGGCATAAAACAAGGCCGCTAAAAAAGATAGTCCCACCACCTGTCGATTAAAAGTTTTTTGGCGTACTGTCTCTCCAGATCCCACCAAGGCGATGGCAAAAGTTCCTAGCAATAAAAAGGTTAAGCCATACCATTGGTTCAGTAAAAATTTTTCTTGCAAAAAAATAATGGAAAAGGCAATTGTAAAAATTGGCGTTATGCCACCAATTAAAACTGTCACCTTCGAGGCCTCACCTTTTTTTAGAGCTTCAAACATAAACCACAGAGCGACAGGAAAAAATAAACCAGTGGCCAGCTGGAATAAGAGTAAAAACCATCCAGGCCAATGCAAAAACCAAGGAGCGACCAAGACTACAATAGCGCCCATGACACTAATTAGAAAAGCATAAACCTTGCTGCTCCCTAAAACATTATTTAACAAAAACTTATCCAGAACATTAACAATGGCCAAGAAGAAATAAGCGATAATAGCAATTAAAATCCAAGACATAAATTATTTATAACAAGCGCACATTTTCAATTTCATTAACTTCGTGTCGCAGCACAATATTTTCCATATTATAAGTTCCCATTTTTGGTCCATTTAGATAGCCCCGCATCGCCGCTTCCGCCAGCCAACCAGAATCTAAAAAATCAAACAGCCACTCATCAACATAGTTAGGATTTTTACTATCAACCCCAGCACCGATACCTAAAAGCCAACGACGATTATATTCCTCCTGCGAGCCAATTGGTTCACTCATAATAATTGGAAGACCCAGACCGGCGTAAAAGCTGATTTCTGAGGGCTTAGTCCAAAGCAAATCAGTTGTACGTAAAACCTTATTAAACTGCCGGAAATAATCATTTTTGTCGGGAGAGTAAATGATCTGAACATTTTTACAATTATGTAAAAAATTATCTTTCAGAGCTTTTTTATAATAATCTAAAACATCTTGACGGCTACCAGCCACCAGGTTCAAATGAATCTTGCCTTCAATAATTTTACTCTTTAATTTTTTCAGGACTAAAATTCCCAAGTCCTTTTGAGCGCCAGCCCCACCCACAACAAAAGCCAAAGTTAAGGGTCTCTTAGCGCCATCAATTTCTGACACTGGGCAAAGATAAGATTCAATTACCTTGGCATATTTTTTCCGATAAACACCGGCTGGGTCCAAAACCTCTAAACGATCTTTTAGGTCTTCTTTCAAATATTCCCAATCAGCCACACCAATGTTTTCTTTGGGGAGGGGAAAGCCAGTCACAAAAATTTTATATTGTTTAACACCATAAAGCATCAAGCGATCCTTGACTCTTTTATTCGGGGCCAAATAATTAATTCGACTAGTTTCCGGGTCAAGTGGAGCCCAAGCGCGAGAAATATCCGCATCGCAAACCACCAGATAAATTTCTCCCTTATAATTATAGTACTCGGCGCAATAAGCTGCCACAAAAAAGGTAGTTAAAAATGGCAAAGGATTATCATTCAAACGCTCTATTAAATTTTTTCCTAAACCATCCTTGATCTTATGATAAAAATATTTTTGTTGCAGGGTACTTTTAGATAAATCCCGATGTGGATAGAAAGGCTTGATTTGTTGAAAATAATCCATTATGGAAAAAACTAAATTACCAACAAGCGGTAACTTCTTAAAGGCGGACACATATTCATATTGATTTCTAATACCATTCCAAATTTCCCGCTCTTTTTCGCTAATCCCCTCATAGTCATTAATAGTAATAATCTCGCCTTCAGCCACGGTGGCAAAAGGATAGGCGGCTCGCTGGTGACCATAGCCCATGTCAACCGTCACCACATACATTGATTGATGCTGATCCATAGATTTGATATTTAGATGCTATTTAGATACTAAAATAATAACATAATTGGATAATTTAAAAAAGCCCAAAAACTAACCCTTTTTTGCCAATCAATCCATATTGACAATAAATGATTAAAATGTTAATATTCTGTTAACATTTAAAACAAGGAGGTCAAATTGAAAAAATTTAGTATATTATTGCTGCTTATAACTAGTTTAACTTTAGCTAGCTGTTATAGCCAATATGGTGTCAATCGATACCAAAATAAAGACACAAGAAAAGCACTTTATAAACACCGAAAGTGCTACAATAAAAACATTTGGTTTCACCAAAGTTCGCTACCTGCTAATTGCAATAGCAAGTAAGGTCCCACACAAAACTCTATTCCAAGAAAGAATAGGGTTTTTTATTTGAAGAAATATAACTTTGGTGCGCCCAGATGGACTTGAACCATCGACCCCAGCCTTATAAGGGCTGTGCTCTAACCAACTGAGCTATGGGCGCTTCGCTTAAGGTTAATTTATCATCTGGGCTGAATTTTGACAAGTTAAGAGCTTAACTTATCCAACTTATTCTGAAGAATGTCGGTAATCTCCTGCCGGAAAATAGCCAGTGGCTTAGAACTAGAAAGATAGGCAATTTTACGCCCGCCAGTGGGATTAAGCTCCTTAACCAACTCGACGGCGTTTACGTTTTTAACTGCATAAATAATAGCTTTAGTTTGAAATAGTCCCGTACTCTGGTCGTTGTGCCCCACGATAGTTTCATTGGATTCGGCACTCTTATCTTCTTCTAGTGGATTCTCGGTTAGGGAATAAAAAATAGTTATCAGTTTCGCTTGGGGAATATTAATAATCAACTCATCAATCACTTCGAGCAAATTATCTTCGACTGACCCTGTCTCGGCAAAATCATTTTGAAAGAGTGACGACCAAAGGAGCTGATTGTCATTTAGACCGTTTAGGTTATTTAGCACCCGACCCCATAATTTTAGCACCGGTAAATTGCGAGAACGATATAAGCGGTTAACTATCTCTTCCCGCCGAGCTCCCAATTTTATCAATTCCGAAGTCACCGCCAAAGAATTGGGGGTCAAGTTAGGAGTTTTGAAACTCTTGGTTTTGTAAATAATCCCAGAGAGCAGACAAGTAGCAATATCTTCATCAATTAATTCTAGTTTGTAATCTCGCATCAGCTCAAACAACACTTCAGTCACTGAAACGGCATTCAATTCTACAAAGTTAACCTGACCAAACTCCTCGTTGGCGGGGTGATGGTCAATATTAATAATGGTGGTTTTATAGAAAAAATCCACATTATTATCATAAATTTTACCCAGCGATTCGAGATCTAGCGCATTGAGAGTAATGATTAAATCATAGCGATACCCAGAAGTAGCGGTGGCCACATCATCCTTGGTAAACCAGCCATCCTTAGGAGAAATAATAAAGTCCAAAGTCTTCTCTGACAAAATATATTTGATCTGATCGACTTTAGCGTTGGTAATATCAAGGGAAACAATAAATTTAGCTAGATTATCCAACGCATTTTTGATATCGGAAAATCCCGGCAAGAAAGAAAATGCTCGACTTCTAGTATCTGAAATTGGAGCCGCTGCCATTTCCACATTCTTGCCCCTTTTTTTTAAAAACCAATAAAAAGCCAGGGCCGAACTAATAGCGTCCCCGTTCCAATCAACCGGAAAAGAAATTAAAATGTTTGATGATTTTTCAATCTGATTAAAAATCTGTTGTTCGGAACTAATCATAAAGATAAATTTTGCTTGAATAACCATTTAATATATCGTTATTTTCGGTTGACGTCAAGCTTTGTTTTTGTTAGGATGAAAAGGTATATAATCAATAAAAGCCCAGGAAAATATGCCAAAAGAGCTTGATAAAACTTACGCCCCCGGATTATACGAAGATGGGATTTATTCCCTTTGGGAAAAGTCTGGCTTTTTTAATCCCGATAATCTAATTTTACCGGAAAATGCCCCCACCTATACCATTGTTCTGCCCCCACCGAACATTACCGCTAAGCTCCATTTGGGCCACGCCTCGACCGTTGCTATTGAAGATCTTTTGATTCGCTACCATCGCCTGAGAGGGTATCGGACTCTTTGGATTCCTGGTACTGACCATGCGGCTATTGCCACTCAAAATGTAGTAGAAAAGAAAATTTTTGCGGAAACGGGCCAAACTAGACATGATTTAGGCCGCGAAGAATTTTTGAAGAAGGTTTGGGAATTTCTCAACGTCACTCAAGCTACTATTCTGCATCAAATAAAAAAGATGGGGTCTTCTCTGGACTGGTCGCGTCTGGCTTTTACCCTCGACAAACCCCGCCAAAAAGCCGTGGCCCATTTATTTGTCGAAATGTATCAAGCTGGCGCCATCTATCAAGGCGAGAGAATTGTTAACTGGTGTCCTCACTGTAAATCGACTCTAGCTGATGATGAAGTGGACCACAAAGAGCAGGTTGCCAAAATCTATACTTTCAAATACGATACCAAATTTCCTTTTAGTATTGCCACCACTCGCCCCGAAACTAAATTGGGCGATACTGCTGTCGCTGTTAACCCCAAAGATGACCGTTATGCTAAATATATTGGCCAAGAGTTTCAGGTTGACTTCTGCGGCGCTAAACTAAGCATCAAAGTCATTGCTGACTACAACGTCGAAATAGAATTCGGCACGGGCGCCCTAGGCGTCACTCCAGCTCATTCCATGGTTGACTGGCAGATGGCGGAAAAGAATAATCTGGAAATTAAAAAGGTCATTAACGAAGATGGTCAGATTTATAATACCAACACTCCCTATGACGGTTTAGATGTTCTAGCGGCTCGGAAACAAATTGTCGAACAATTAAAATCTCAAGGACTGCTAGAAAAAGAAGAAGAGATGCCGAACAATCTTTCCATCTGCTATCGCTGCGACACTCCCATTGAACCACTGCCTTCCAAACAATGGTTTGTGGCCGTTGATAAACCTCTAGAGAGACTAGGTAACAAATCCCTTAAACAGAAAGCGCTGGAACAAACCACTGAGAAAAAAATTAATTTCTACCCCGCTCGATTTACCAAGAAATATTCTGACTGGATGGACAATCTCCACGACTGGTGCATTAGCCGTCAAATTTGGTTTGGTCATCGCATTCCCGTTTGGTACAAAGACGGAAAAATATTAGTGAGTGAAGTCGCCCCCACTGAAGCCGGCTGGACTCAGGATCCCGATACTCTTGATA
>PFAQ01000059.1 GCA_002778645.1 Candidatus Falkowbacteria bacterium CG10_big_fil_rev_8_21_14_0_10_39_9 | reverse complement strand
TTGCAGGGTGGTAGCCAATTGATTTATGAAGCTGATGTTAAGTCCTTACCGGAGGCTGAA
Organism: Candidatus Falkowbacteria bacterium CG10_big_fil_rev_8_21_14_0_10_39_9; assembly: GCA_002778645.1. Taxonomy (GTDB): domain Bacteria; phylum Patescibacteriota; class Patescibacteriia; order Patescibacteriales; family UBA12465; genus CG1-02-41-21. Next base: position 21,538 of record PFAQ01000059.1, on the reverse strand, counting down.
AAGAGCACGGCTCTTGAAGGCGTTCGCGAAGTGATTGAACGTCGGATTAATATTTTTGGTGTTTCTGAACCAGTGGTTCAGGTTAACAAAACTATGAGTGGTAGCTATCGGATTATTGCTGAGTTGGCTGGTATCAAGGATGTCCAGGAAGCTATCAAAATGATCGGTGAGACTCCTTTATTAGAATTTAAAGAAGTTAGCGATAAACCTCTGGATACTTCTAGTGCTGATGCTAAGAAATTAACTGAACTAAATAAGTTATCTACCGATCAGGCTAAGAAAGTTTTAGCTCAAGCGGTTAAGGGTGACGACTTTGTGGCTCTGGCTAAAGCTAATAACCAGGCGCAAAGCGTGGGAGTTGGTTCTGATGCTTTAACTGTTGGATCAGAAAATGATGGTGACTTAGGTTGGGTGACTGAAGATGTTAACTCAGAATTAGTTAAGCCAGTTAAGTTTTTGGCTAAGGGTCAGGTCTACAAAAATATAATTACTACTAAGACCGCTTCTCATATTGTTAAATTAGAAGATAAGCGTCTGCGTTCTGATAAGAAAACTATGGAGTATCATTTGCGTGATATTTCCTTCCCAATTTATACTGCTGCTGACTTAGCTGCAGTAAATAGTGCCAACGACTCTAATATTAATTGGCAGAGTACTCAATTAACTGGTAAGCATTTAAAGCGAGCTGTGGTTAATTTTAATCCTAACGATGGTACTCCGGAAGTGTCACTTGAATTTAATGATGAAGGGGCTAAATTATTTGAACAAATTACTACCCGCAATATTGGCAAACAGGTGGCTATCTTTTTGGATGGTTATCCGATTAGTACCCCAACTGTTAATGAAAAGATTACTGGTGGTGAAGCTTCTATCAGTGGTTCTTTTACCGCCCAAGAAGCTAAATTATTAGCTCAAAGATTGAATACCGGTGCTTTACCAGTGCCAATTTCGCTGGTTAGCCAACAAACTGTGGGGGCTAGCTTAGGTCAACAATCAGTTGATAACAGCGTCCGGGCTGGTTTAATCGGCTTGGCAATTGTAGCTTTATTTATGATTTTATTCTATCGTTTGCCTGGTTTATTGTCAGTTTTTGCTTTAGTTATCTACGGCTTTATTTCGCTCGCCATCTTCAAATTATGGCCAGTAACCATGACCCTCTCCGGTATTGCTGGTTTTATTCTATCAATTGGTATGGCAGTAGATGCTAATATTTTGATCTTTGAGCGCTTGAAAGAAGAATTGCGCAATGGTAAAGATTTGAGTAAGGCCATTGAAGATGGTTTCTCTCGTGCTTGGCCTTCAATCCGGGATAGTAACTTTACTACCATGATTGTCTGCTTCGTGTTGATTGAATTTTCTACCAGTGTGATCAAAGGGTTCGCCGTTACTTTATTATTGGGTGTTATTATTTCAATGTTCACCGCTATTTTTGTCACTCGAAATTTCTTGAAGCTTATGTCTAATAAATGGTTAACTAAATATCATTGGTTGATTACTAGTGTTAAAAACAAAAAAGAAGTTGTGCCGGCCACTGAGCTCAAATAATGAGCTGCCGTCTGACTCTATCTCAATATTATGTATAAAATTATACAAAAAAGAAAAATTTGGATTAGTATTTCGGTGGTCCTTTTTGTCACGGCAATTGTCTTTATTTCTACTTGGGGCTTAAAGTTAGGCATTGATTTTACCGGGGGTAGTTTACTGGAGGTTAAATTTGGTGCTAATAAGCCTAATGTGATTGAAGTTTCTGACTCGGTTAAAGATTTGAAATTAAATAGTTTGTCAGTTCAGCCATCAGAAAATTCTTTTATCTTACGCTTCCAAGACAGTAGCGAAGACGTTCATCAAAAGGTTTTGGTTTCTTTGAAGAAGTTGAATGATGGCAAAAACCCAGTTAAAGCTGAAAATAAGGGAACTAGCACTACCGTTGTAGCTACTACTGGTTTTGAAGAATTAAACTTTACCGGTATTGGTCCGTCGATCGGACAGGAATTACAAAAGAAAGCTATTTCTGCTATTATTTTAGTTTTGATTGCTATTAGTTTGTATATTTCCTATGCCTTTCGTAAGGTATCTAAGCCAATCGCTTCTTGGAAATATGGCGTGGCAACTTTGATTGCCTTATTTCACGATACCGTTATCGTTATTGGTTTTTTTGCTCTTTTAGGTAAAGTCTGGGGCGTGGAAGTTAACACTTCTTTTGTGGCGGCGGTTTTGACCGTTTTAGGTTTCAGTGTGCATGATACTATTGTGGTCTTTGATCGTATTAGAGAAAATTTACCGAAGTCAGCTGATAACTTTGAGGATACCATTAACAGAAGCGTTAATCAGACTTTAACCCGATCTATTAATACCTCCATGACCGTGATGTTTGTTTTAATGTCTATTGTGCTCTTCGGTGGCTCTTCTATTAAATATTTTGCTCTGGCTTTGTTCGTCGGTATTTTCTTTGGTACTTATAGCTCTATCTTTTTGGCTTCACCGCTACTGGTAGTTTGGAATAATTTGAAGAAGAAGATTTAATATCAAATAGTTAGTTATTAAACAAGAAAAGAGCTCAATATTGGGCTCTTTTTGGTGCCATTGACATAAACATCATATTATGATACAATGGTTTTGTTATTAGTTCGTTGAAAAATAAGGTTAAATTGAATTAATCGCCGAGTTTATCTGTCTCAGGTAGACTTAGCGATTAATTCAAAATCAATAAATATTAGTATTAACCTTAAATTTAAAAAAATGAAAAAATTATTCGGATTATCAGTATTCGTTATAGCGTCTTTGGTGATGCTTTTTATGAGTTGTAAAAAAGAAAAAATTGAATCACCCCAATCGAAAGATCAAGTGGTTCAAGAAAATTCAACGTTAGAAAAAAGTATTAATCATAATAACGCTGTTAACAATGCTTTAATAGAAATCTATTCTAGCAGTGATCATTTTAATGATATGGCCGTTGCACCTGATGGCTCAGTTTATGCCGTTGGGCAAAAAATTGTGGTCATCAAAAATGGCCAAACACTGGAGTATGTTGCCCCATCACCTTTATTTTCAGTATTTCCAGTTTCAGCTAATGAGGCTTGGGCGGTTGGAAATAGCTTAATTCTGCATTACGACGGTGTTAATTGGACGTCAAAATCGGTTCCTTGTGCTGGAGTTTTATGTCGCGTTTGGGGCTATGACGGCCAGATCTTTATTACAGGAGGTGTAGGTATAGTGGGATATAGTGGTCACGTTGGATTTATTCTCCAACTAGTTAATGATAATTTTGTTAAAAAAGCCGAGCTAGTTGATGCTTCATTTTTAGGAATGAATGCTTATAATGGGTCTAATCAACTCTATATTGCTGGGAGCTATATGTCTCCGGCAGACCATGTTGAACGTCCAGCGTTGTTTGTTTTTTCGAATAATTCAATCGAAAAAGTAAATGAAATATTCGAATATAATAATGGCAATAGTGGTAATAGGTTAGAAAAGACCCCTTCTGGTAGTTTTCTAATGAGCACTACTGATCATTATTATTTTGGCAATGATTTGTATTTGATAGGAGCTGGCATTAACTATGTTAGAACTCCTTACAATGGATCTTCTAGGTCCCTATCATCAGATGGCGATAAGCTTTTGATGGCCAATGAGAATGGCGTCAGAATGACTTATAAGAATAATTTAAATGGCAACTCAACTGTCATCATTGCAAGCCAAAATTGCTTTGACGTGGAATATATAAATCATAAGATTTATATATTAGCCATGGCTAATGGTCAATGGAAAATTAAAACTCTGAATTATTAACCAATAATAATTCAAAATCTAAAAAGGCTGTTCCAATGGAATAGTCTTTTTTTATGTCTTCTGGTGGTTTTTTGTTTAATTTTTATGGTATAATAAAAAGGTATGAAAACAATTAAATGGGGAGAATTTCATGGTCAAAAGGTGCTGGAAATGCTAATTGAGTTAACTTATTTGGCGGTATTTTTAGCTATTCCATTGGCGATGGCTTGGTTTTTAAAGACAGATAATGTCTTTGAGCTTAATAAAGTAGTTATTTTCCGATTCTTGATCTATGTTTTGTTTTTATTGATCTTGGTTAAGGCTTTGTTCTTTGCTAGTCGCTCCAGAGTCTCGGGTCGCTATCTATATCCAGTTTTGGCTTTGATAATTTTCTCGGCTATTGCTTTATTTTTTTCAAGCAATCCCAGTAATAGTTATTCTAGTCTGAGTGATCGCCAACAAGGTTACCGCACTTTATTATTCTATGTCTGGTGGTTCTTTTTATTATTTTATAATCTCGTTGCAGCAGACAATCTAGAGAAGAGATTGAATAGAATCTTCTGGGTTATTATGAGTTCTTCATTCCTGGTTTGTTTATATGGAGTTTTGCAGATTTTGGGAATTGATTTTATCGCTTGGACCGAGCCACCTTTTGTGACTCATCGAGTGACTTCTACTTTGGGTCAGCCTAATTATCTCGGGTCATATTTATTACTAGTTATTCCTTTAACTATTTATGGTTTAAGACGTTATCAATCCTTCTGGTCTCGGTTTATCTTAAGTATTCTATTATTATTTCAATTGGTAACTATTATTATCACTGGTAGCCGAGCTGCTTGGTTGGGACTCTTGGTAGCCCTAGCCCTGTTGTTACTCTATTGTCTAGCGCCACTGTGGCCCCGTCTTTCTGGTCCTCGAAAGCGAGGTGTGGTACTAATCTCAGTCTTGTCATTGGCAATGATTATTGTCTTTGCCTCTCAGAGTTCTTATGTCGCGAGTCGCGTCAAAGGTCTAACTAATTTTAGTGAGGGCAGTGTCTCGGCTCGAGTTAATTTTTGGTCTGGAGCGATAAAATCAATCGCCCAAAAACCGCTCTTGGGTTATGGTCTGGAAAACCAAGGAGATGAGTTTATCAAATATTACAAAGTCGATTGGGCTAGAAGTGGGTTTGTCAATGCCACCACTAATCGAGCCCATAATTTAATTTTAGATATTCTGCTAACAGGAGGAATTATTAGTCTTAGCTTCTATGTTTGGATTTATACTAGTTTTTTTAGATGGGCTCACCGCAATCGCACTAAGGCTCAATATCATCTATTGTCGGAGGCCTTGATTGTCTCAATTTTGGGGTTGTTGGTGTCCTTGCTCTTTGGCTTCTCAGTAGTTGCCACTGAGGTCTATTTCTGGGCCTATTTTGCCATCGTAGCGGCTATTTCTGTCCAATTAGATGGTAATCTGGGGGGTGATTTTCCGGTTAGGCTAAGAGGGTGGATTAAGGCGATGATTATCATTTTGGCCCTGGTTTTTTCGAGTCGTCAGATTTCTTTAGAATTTAAGTCCTTGGTGGCTGATAATTACTTTATGGAGATGCGCCAGGTTTTAGCTCAAACGGATTATCCTAAGGCTTTATTCTATTATCAGAAAATCAAAGAGTCGGGGCAGGTTGATTTTAATTATACTTATTATTTAATTGATGCTCTGCCTTATGATTTAGAAAAAGTGATTGATCCCACTATTGTTAATCTCCTACGAAGAGAATTGAAAAATGTTTTGCCCAGTTTGGTTCAAACAAATTATGACAACTATTATTTAAAGGCTAAAATTTATACCTTGCTCCGTGATTATGGGCAGGCCGAAGAATATTATCAAAAGATAATTGATTTGAGTCCGGAATTACCTAAAAATTATTTGGCTCGAGCTAAGTTTTATGTGCTGGGGCAAAAGAATGACTTGGCTATCGCTGATTTAAAAAAGGCTTTAGAGCTTTTACCGGCACCGCAAAACCCTCCAGAGTCTTTGAGTTGGGCGGAAAAGTCAGTAGCCTTTTATCAGAGTTTAATTTTTCAAGAGCTAGGAGGAATTTATTTTCAAGAGCAAGACTATGTTTTGGCTGAAGCCAATTATCGCGCCGCCTATCGGCTTAATTTAAACGACTTAAATTCCTACAAGAAGATTGCCGATACTTATTTTATGCGCGGTGATTTAGAGATGGCTATTTGGTATAATTTACGAGCCTTTGAAAGACATCCCGGTGATTATGTTTGGCCCTATTCTTTAGCCTTACTTTATAATCAGTCTGGAGACCACTCTAATACTTTAAGGTTTTTGAATGCGGCGATAGTTTTAGATGTTAATAAAAACATTCCAGCCGAATTAATTGAGAGTATAAAAAATTCAACTGTCAAATAAAATTTATGGCACTAATAAAAATCTCAGCCTGTTTAGTACTGCACAATGAAGAAAATTTGATCATTCGTTGTTTGGATAGCTTAAAGGATGTTGTAGACGAAATAATTGTAGTTCATGATGGGCCCTGCATTGATCAAACTTTAGTGATTGCAGCTAAGTATGGCGCTCGTATTTTTGAGCGAGAATTTATCGGAGAGGCTGAGCCTCATCGACCATTTTCTTTTGCTCAGGCACGGGGCGATTGGATTTTGCAAATTGATGCGGACGAATATTTATCTCCTAAATTACAAAAAAATCTGCGAATATTAGCTGAAAATAAGAATATTGCTGCCTATGAATTTATTTGGCCGATATGGAACGGGAAAAAGATTATAAGTTCCCTTTGGCCAAAAAAGAGATGTTTTTTTCGACGAGATAAAATATCATTTTTGGGGTTACCTCATTTTGTGGTGGCCGTTGCCAGCCCATTGGTTTTAAACCATGAGCCGAATTATGATAATTATCAATGTAATATATTTAAAACTAAATGGTTGCCTTGGGCTCAAATTCAAGCACGATATTATTTAAAAGATTTTACAGCTATTGCGAAATTCAATTACAATCATAATGATTGGCCGCGGCAGATAATTATTCGCAGATCATTTCCTCTATTGGTTTTGCCGTTTGATGCTATTTTAGTTTTTGCTCGAACCTTATGTTCTGGTGCTTATCGTCTAGGACTGGCGGGTTTCAAGGTGGCCGTTATCCCGGGGCTTATCGGGCCGCAATTGATTATTATCTGATAAAAATTAAACAAACAACATAATTATTTTATATGGTTTATCTTTTTTTAGGTTTCTCTTTGGCCTTTGGTTTAATTATCGGCAGTTTTCTTAATTGTTTAGTTTGGCGACTTTATAAAGAAGAAACTCTTCTCGGGCGATCATTTTGTCCCAAATGTCATCATCAAATCTCTTGGTTTGATAATATCCCGATTTTGAGTTGGTTAATTTTGAAAGGTCGTTGTCGGCATTGCCATAAAGCGATTGCCGTCCAATACCCATTGGTAGAGTTTATAGTGGGAGTTTTGTTTGCCTTGGTATTCATCAAATTCTATGGGGCTGGTTTCGCTTATTCTCCTCTAGATTTTTACGTTTGGGTATTTACTGGTGCTAAGGCTTGGTATCTGCTGGCTGGTTGGTGGGCCATTGCCATTATGACCATTATTTTTATCTTTGATGTCCGTTGGCTCCTGATTTCACTTCCGGCGATTATCTGGAGCGCGGTGGTTATTTTCAGCTTGGACTTGATCTTGGGTTATAATTTCTGGAATATCCTGCTGAGCGTGGTTATTGGTGCTAGTTTTTTTGGTCTGCAATTTTTATTGACTCGGGAGAAGGGTATCGGTGAGGGGGATATTTGGTTGGGGGGGCTGATGGGATTAATTTTTCCCAATTGGCATTTACTCTTAGCCGCTATTTTTATTTCCTATATGTTAGGAGGAATAACCGGAATAGTGATGATTATTGTTTGGGGAAAGAAGCTGAAAACTAAGTTGCCTTTGGGAGTTTTCTTGGCTTTAGGCTCGGTTATTGCGCTATTTTTTGGTCAGTCGCTCATTGATTGGTATTTGGGCCTCTTAGGTGTCTGAAATAGTTGGCAATTTTGTAGTTTTCTAGTATAATTAAAATATACAAATTAATATAAACCAATTCGATTTATGAAGGAGGAAATAATCGCTGGTCTTGATATTGGCTCAACCAATATCCGTTTAGTTATCGGTCAAAAAGTCCAAGGTTTTGAAACTGAAGAAATTCAGATTATTGGCGCTGTGTCGGTTTTAACTATGGGTGTCTCCAAGGGTAATGTTAACAGCATTGAAGATGCGACTTCCTCAATTTCGGCTTGCCTCGAAAAGGCAGAACGCTTGGTGGGCGTACCATTGGAAAGCGTTTGGGTCAGTATTAATAGCCCCAAGATTAAATGTGAAAAGAGTAAGGGCGTAGTGGTTGTCTCTAAGAGTGACGGTGAAATTGATGAACATGATGTGGAGCGCGCTATTGAAGCCGCTCGGTCGATGGTCGTTCCTAACAACTATGAAATTTTACATGTTATTCCAATTAAGTTTACCATTGATAATCAGGAGGACATTAAAGATCCTATTGGTATGAGTGGTGTTCGTCTGGAAGTGGAAACTTTAATTATTTTGGGATTAAGTAATCAGATTAAAAATTTAACCAAAGCGATTTATCGCACGGGCCTAGATATCGAAGGATTAGTTCTGTCTTCCTTGGCAGTAGCAGAAACTGTTTTTGATAATCGGCAAAAGGATTTGGGGGTGGCTCTGATTAATATGGGGGCTACCACTACCAGTCTGTCGGTCTATGAAGAAGGCAATCTGCTTCATACTGCTATTTTGCCAATTGGTTCTGATCATATTACTAATGATATTGCCATTGGTCTGCGTTGTCCGATTAATCTAGCTGAGAGAATTAAAATAGAATATGGTCATTCTGAATCAGAGGTTTTTACCAAAAAGGATGAGGTGGATATTAGCCAATTAGTTAAAGAAGAGAAGATTAGCGATAATATTGGTCTGATTTCTTTGAAGTATGTTGCGGAAATTGTTGAAGCTCGAGTGGAAGAAATTTTTGAAAAAGTTGATGAAGAATTAAAGAAGATTGATCGTTCCGGGATGCTACCAGCTGGAGCAGTTTTAGTTGGTGGTGGGTCTATGCTTCAGGGGGTGGTAGAAACAGCTAAACGTAAACTCCGTTTGCCCGTGTCTTTAGGTGAGGCTAAAAATGTTAAAATTGCCATTGACAGGGCTCGCGGTCCGGAATTTTTAACAGCCTTAGGCTTAGTAGCTTGGGGTGGTCATTCTTTGACTGGTTCAACTCCCAATCCTCTGAAAAAGAATTTAAGTAATGCTTTTAGTAAAGTTAAAGGATTCATTGGCAAAATGATGCCCCAATAGCTTTAGGGTTGAATTTTTTAGCTTACTAAGATAAGATGCCGGAGTAAAGTTAAATAATTATTAATCAAGATATATATGCCAGAAGTTAAACCAATAGCTGAAACCTTTGCCAAAATTAAGGTCGTTGGTGTCGGCGGTGCCGGTGGTAACGCCGTTAATCGCATGGTAGAAGAAGGAATTCAGGGGGTCGAGTTTATTGCTATCAATACTGATGTTCAAGCTTTACATAATAATAAGGCGGATATTAAGTTACATATTGGTAAAACTGTTACTCGTGGTTTAGGTGCTGGTATGAACCCGGATTTAGGTCATCAGGCGGCCGAAGAATCTCAATCAGAAATTAGAGATCTTTTGAAAGGCTCAGATATGGTTTTTATTACTTGTGGTATGGGGGGTGGCACTGGAACTGGCGCTTCACCTCTCATTGCTCAAATTGCTAAAGACTTAGGCGCCTTAACTATTGCGGTAGTCACTAAACCTTTTTCTTTTGAGGGTGGTCAAAGAAAACGAATCGCTGATCGCGGTTATGATGAACTGTCAACTCAGGTCGATACTATAATTACGGTGGCTAATGAAAAATTATTATCGATTATTGATAAACGAACTTCTTTATTAGATTCTTTTAAAATTGCTGATAATATTTTGCATCAGGGCGTTCAAGGTATTGCCGAAATTATTACCGTTCCGGGCATTGTTAACGCCGACTTTAATGACGTCCGAGCTATTATGGCTAACACCGGCTCAGCTTTGATGGGTATTGGTCAGGCTAGTGGTGAAAACAAGGCAGAAGAGGCCGTTCGAGCAGCAGTTAATTCTAACTTGCTGGAAACATCAATTAATGGGGCTAAGGGAATTGTCTTCACTATTACCGGTGGCCCTGATTTAAGTATGATGGAAGTGTCTGAAGCCGCTCGGATTATTAATTCATTGGCTGATGAAGATGCTAAAATTATTTTCGGGGCTGTCATTGATGAGCGCCTGAAGGATGAATTGAAGGTGACTATTGTGGCTACTGGGTTTAGCGATCGAGAAAAACCAGCAACCAATGATTTTTCTCCAGTAGAGGCCCCGGTTAGATCGTTTTCTAATCCTTTTATGAAGAAGGAAGAAGAAAAGGAGCGAGAGTTACCAATAGAAAAAGATAGTTCCAAGGAGGTTAAGAATTCTAATTTAAATTTCTCTTGGTTTGAAAAAAAAGAAAAAGTGGCCGAAGCTAAATCTGAGCCATCTCGGTTAGCTGCTAAGGATCCAACTAAGAAGAGCGATGACGATGAAGATGAGGAGCTCAGTGTCCCGGCGTTTATTCGGAAAAAGATGATGTAAGATTAGATAAAATAGGGAATGAAACCCCTATTTTTTTTGTATATTAAAAACTTGAATTATGGTATACTTAAAATAATCTAGATAATAGCTTATTATTTAACTTAATTTTTATGTCACAAAATCCTGTCGCACCCGCCTCTAATAAACCAAATGTAACTATGGCTATCATTGCTTACATTTTGTTTTTCGTGCCGCTTTTGACTGGCGATGCTAAGAAAGATTCTTTTGTTAAGTATCACACCAAGCAAGGTTTAGTATTGTTTTTGTTGGTCGTCATCTTAAATGTGGTGGGTCGCATCATGCCATTTTATCTTTGGTATTCAATTAACTGGATATTAAGCTTGGGAACATTGGTGTTGTTAATTATGGGTATCAGCAATGCTGCCTCTGGTAAACAACAACCACTACCAATTATTGGTAAATTCTCGGATCTGTTTAAGTTCTAAATTGTGCACCAATTATTTTATAAAAGCCCCCATGAATTAACGGGGGCTTTTAGTTTTTAAAAGATTTTAAAAATAATTATAGAGATAATCTAAGGATCCTTGTGGATAACTCTTTGGGCTCTAAAAAGGCGTCTAAAATCAGACAAAATTTGAGCGTTGTCGCCGCTTCCTTTTTTTGCTATAATAACTCTTGTACAATATATTGTGGTAGCGTCGTAAATCAAGCCACTAGATGTAGTTAATTCGTCATATTTGATGAAATTTGTAAAATCATTAAAAAAGCTTTTAATTATCATCTTGGCTTAGTTTAAATCTTTATGAAATGTCCTATTTGCTATCATCCCGATACTAAGGTTTTAGACTCCCGGGTGGCTACCGACGGCCTGTCGATTCGCCGTCGCCGTGAATGTTTAAAATGCGCCTTTCGTTTTTCGACTTATGAAGAATTGGAGATTTTAGATGTTTCTTTGATTAAACGTGATGGTCGACGTGAGGCCTATAGTCGAGACAAACTGATTTCTGGGTTAAAAAAGGCCAGCGAGAAAAGAATCGGTGACGACAAGTTCAAAAAGTTGATTCACATGATCGAGCGTGATATTCAAGCTCTCAAAACTAACGAAGTTAGTTCTCAGGACGTAGGAAAGATAGTTATGAAGAACCTTAAGAAGGTTGATCAGATAGCTTATATCCGTTATGCCTCGGTTTATGAATCTTTTAAGAACGTCCAGGAGTTTAAACGGGAGTTGAACAAGCTTTTGGGAGGAAAAAACAGCAAAAAATAAATTTACATACATACATTATTTTATTACCCTTATGAGCCCTAAGAAAGAAATGATTACTAAGATTATCAAGCGGTCCGGAGAGATTTCTGACTTTGATCAGACTAAAATCACCGAAGCCATCTTTAAGGCAGCTGAAGCAGTCGGCTTGGAGCATCCTGAGAAGTTAGCTAATAAGTTGACAGAAGAGGTGTTACAACGAATTTCTAAAAAGTTTCATTATCACAGCATTCCAGCCGTGGAAGAGATTCAGGATATCGTGGAAGAAACTCTGATTATCAACCGCCAGATTAAAATGGCTAAGTCTTATATCTTGTATCGGGATCAACATCGTCAGTTGCGAGACATTTCAGCTAGTACTGATGAGAAGTTGATGGAGGATTATTTGGGTCGGGCTGATTGGCGCTTGAAAGAGAATAGTAACATGAGCTTTTCAGTCCAGGGTTTAAATAATTATTTAGCTTCGGCTATTTCGGCTAAATATTGGCTCAATAAAATGTATCCAGCCAGTATCAGAGATGCTCATGTTAAAGGTGATTTTCATATTCATGATTTGGGTTTACTGGCCCCGTATTGTTGTGGCTGGGATTTAAAAGATTTATTGATTAGAGGTTTTGGCGGCGTCGAAGAAAAGACTCAGAGCAAACCACCAAAACATTTTAGAACGGCACTCGGTCAAATTGTTAATTTCTTTTATACCATGCAAGGTGAGGCAGCTGGAGCTCAAGCTTTTGCTAACTTTGATACTTATCTAGCTCCGTTTATCCGTTATGATAATTTAACCTTCAAGGATGCTAAACAATGTCTGCAGGAATTTGTGTTTAACGTTAACGTGCCAACTCGGGTAGGCTTCCAAACTCCATTTACCAATGTTACCTTAGATGTCACTCCTTCTAAGATGGTTGGTGAAGAAAACGTGGTGATTGGTGGTCAGGTGATGCCGGAAAAATATAAGGATTTTCAAGCAGAAATGGATATGTTTAACAAAGCCTTTGCCGAGGTGATGTTAGCTGGTGATTCTACCGGTCGAGTATTTTCTTTCCCAATTCCAACTTATAATATTGATAAGAATTTTGACTGGGACAGGGAGTGTTTGAAGCCAATGTGGGAGATGACCGCTAAATATGGCGTACCTTATTTCTCTAACTTCGTTAATTCCGATATGGACAGAGATGATGCTCGTTCGATGTGTTGTCGTCTCCGTTTAGATAATCGAGAATTGCGGAAGCGCGGTGGCGGCTTGTTTGGCGCTAACCCTTTAACTGGTAGTTTGGGAGTAGTAACTATTAATTTGGCTCGTTTAGGTTTCCTCTCTAAAGATAAAGCAGAATTTAAGGACCGTTTAGTCATCTTAATGGATTTAGCTAAAGAGAGCTTGGAAATCAAGCGCAAAGTTATTGAAAAATTAACTGATGATGGCTTGTATCCTTACTCCAAACACTATTTGGATAATATTTATACTCGCTTTGGTTCGTTTTGGAAAAACCATTTTAATACTATTGGTATCAACGGCATGAATGAGGCGGCGTTAAATTTATTGGGAACTGATATCGCTTCCAGCGAGGGCCATGATTTTGCCGCTGAAATTTTAGATTTTATGCGCGAACGCTTAATGGATTATCAGAATGAAACTAACAATCTATATAATTTAGAGGCGACTCCAGGCGAAGGTTGTACTTACCGTTTTGCCAAGAAGGACTTAGAGGTTTATCCTGATATGATTTTTGCTAATAACCGGGCAGTGAAAGAAGATGGTTCTGACCCTTATTACACCAATTCTTCCAACTTGCCAGTGGGCTTTACCGATGATTTATTTTCCGCGCTTGATTTGCAGGATGACCTGCAGACTAAATATACTGGCGGTACCGTGCTCCATGGTTATATTGGAGAGAGAATTCGAGACCCAGAGGCTACCAAGAATTTAGTTAAAAAGATTGCCTATGGTTATCACCTGCCTTATTTTACCATTACCCCGACATTTTCGATTTGTCCGGTTCATGGTTATTTGGCCGGAGAACACAAATATTGTCCTAAATGTGACGAAGCAATCGGCTTTAATTCGGTGGAGGTTGTTAATGACTCTTCTTGCTGTGAGGCCTAGTAAAAAAGATAAAAATATTATATAATTATAGTAAGCTAAAGGTCTGGAGAGAGAACTATTCTCCCAAAAGATCAGCAATAAAAATATGGCTCCAACAAAGCTACAAAGACAGGAATGTATCGTTTACAGCCGCGTGGTTGGCTGGTTAACTCCAGTCAAAAATTATAACAAAGGAAAGGCGGCTGAGTACAAGGATCGCAAAACTTTTAAGATTGACGAAAAACAATTTTGCTAACAGCTTATGTTAATTGGCGGCCTGGAAAAGCTAACCCTGATTGATTATCCGGGAAAAGTAGCAGCTATCGTATTTACGTCTGGATGCAACTTTCGGTGCCAATTTTGTTACAACCCATCGCTTGTCTGGCCCAGTAAAGAAACAGAGTCAGATAAAAAAGATACCGCGGGTCATCCTCGGAGTAAAGAGCAGGATAATAATCCTTCTTTGTATTCTGAGGATGACCTTTTTCATTTTTTGGAAAAACGCGCCGGGAAATTAGACGGCATAGTTATCACTGGCGGTGAGCCGACTATCCAGGCTAATCTGCCAGAGTTTATTAAGAAGATAAAAGATTTAGGTTATGCTGTTAAGTTGGATACTAATGGGACAAATCCGGAGATGATTAAGAAGTTATTAAAAGCTAACTTAATTGATTATCTGGCTATGGATCTGAAGGCTCCGGAAGATAAATATGAATTGGTGACCGGAATTAATATGAACTTTCAAAAAATCAAGGAATCTGTTAAAATAATAAGAGAAAGCGGTTTGCCTTATGAATTTAGAACTACTATTTTGCCGGTCCTTCTGTCGGAAAAAGACGTGGAATCAATGGGTAAATTATTGGCTGGTGCTGACAAGTGGTATCTGCAGAAGTTTAAGGCTGATACGGAATTAGTTAATCCCGAATTTAAAGCAGAAAAGTCTTATAGTAGTAAAGACATGGATGGTCTGGTAGTAATTGGAAAAAAGTACGTTAAGCTTTGTGCTTGGCGCTAAATATAATAATATGAAAAAAGAAGAATTATCTCCAGCTCCAGTGACTCCAGTTAAGGTTGATAATAATTTGGAGCTTAAAGCTTTATTAGAAAAGAATTTAGCTTTAACACAGAAGAACTTAGAGCTGAGTGAGGAGCTTTTAGCTAAAATTAGTTATGTTAGACGCTATATCTTTTGGAAAAAAGTAATGGGCGTTATTCTTTGGATATTTATTATTCTCTCAACGGTCGTTAGTTTACTTTACTTACCAACTTGGATTAAAGATTTGCAAGGTCAAATGCAATCCATGATTACTCCCGGCTTGATAGGTTTCTAAATTTATTAATAGCTTAAATAAGATATGAGTGATATTACTTTCTTTGCCCAGACGACTTTTCGCAATCAAATGCGTCGTTTTGGTATCAAAAAAGATGACCGCCGCCGCCACATGTACCTGGTCGGAAAAACCGGTATGGGTAAATCAACTATTTTGGAAAACATGATCATCGATGATATTCGGGCCGGGCATGGCGTGGCGGTAGTTGATCCCCATGGTGATTTAGCGGAAAAAATTATTGAATTTATTCCGGATGAGCGAATCAAGGATGTCATTTATTTCAATCCTTCAGATATTGAATATCCGATTGCTTTTAACGTGGTAGAGCAAGTTGAACCGCATCTGCGTCACTTAGTGGCCTCTGGTTTGATTGGTGTTTTTCAGAAACTCTGGGCTGACTCTTGGGGCCCTCGGTTAGAATATATTTTACGTAATGCTATTTTAGCTATTTTAGATTATCCTGGATCAACTCTTTTGGGAGTAGTTCGGATTTTGTCTGACAAACCATTTCGAAAAAAGGTGGTGGCCAACATTAAGGACCCGGTAGTTAAATCATTTTGGGAAAAAGAATTTGCTTCTTATGCTGACAAGTTTGCTTCAGAAGCTGTTTCGCCAATTCAGAACAAAGTTGGTCAGTTTTTGTCGACTGCTTTTATGAGAAATATTGTGGGTCAGGTTAAGTCTTCTCTGGATATGCGGGAAATTATGGATGGCAGCAAGATCTTGATTATGAATTTGAGTAAGGGCCGGATTGGTGAAGATAATTCGGCTTTGTTGGGTGCGATGATGGTTACTAAAATTCAATTGGCAGCCATGAGTCGAGTTGATATGCCAGAAAAGGAGCGCGAAGACTTCTATTTATATATCGACGAATTTCAAAATTTTTCCACCGATAGTTTTGCCAGTATTTTGTCGGAAGCCCGGAAATATCGCCTTTGTTTGATTATGGCTCATCAATACATTGAGCAATTATCCGAGAAGGTGAAACCGGCAGTTTTCGGTAATGTTGGTACCATGATTGTTTTTCGGGTTGGGGCGGCTGATGCGGAAGAATTGGTACGAGAATTTACCCCAACTTTTACCGAAGAAGACTTGGTTAATTTGCCTAAGTATGAAATGTATTTAAAGCTGATGATTGATGGTGTTTCTTCTGATCCTTTCTCGGCTCGAGGTTTACCACCACTGCCAGAGGAAGAAAAAACTGGCAACACGGAAAATGTTATTGCCAACTCCCGCTTAGTTTATGCTAGTGAAAAAGATGAAGTGGAAGAGAAAATCTTGCGTTGGCATGATGCTGACGATGAGGATGCCTCCTCTGGTAAGAAAGACGCTAAAGGCGATAGTTCAACCAGCTTCAAATCAGACGCGGAAGATGCGCGCAAGTTTACGGCTATTTGTTCTAGTTGTGGTAAAGAAACTAAAACAGTTTTTAAACCTGATGGTGTGCGTCCAGTATATTGTAAGGACTGTTTAGAGACTGCTCGAGAGAATAAAAAAAATGGTGTTCCTCTGCTCAAGCTAGTGGTGGCTGCTCCGGTAGTTAATACTCCGGCTCCAACTCCAGTACCAGCTCCAACTCCAATTTATCAACCTCAGTCTGTAGTTGTTGGTTTACCGCCAAACCCAACGGTTATCGTTCCTCGGCCACAATTATTCGTAAAAGTTGAGCCAAAAAAAGAAATTGATGATGCGCGAAAATTTAGTGCTATTTGTTCGGGATGTGGCAAAGAAACTAAGACGGTTTTTGAACCCGATGGTATCCGTCCCGTATATTGCAAGGAGTGCTTGGAAAAAAATCGCGTCAATAAAAATAATGAATTAGAAAATAGACGGAAGGCTAAGCAAGCGGAATTAGCTGAAATGAAACAAAGATGGAGCCCGGCTAGTGGCCAAACTATTATCAAAGAAGAATCATCAGTTAAGCCCTTGTCACTTAATGATCTGACTAATTCTAAGCCAGTTGATTTTAGAGGAAGAGAGATTAAGGTGGATCCTAGGACAGAAAAATTGGCTGATATTGACAGCGATGAGGAAAAAAAGCTAAAAGAAGGAGATACCATTCAGTTTTAAGTTTTATTTTTTCTAAAGTCTATAAAATAATTTTATAGACTTTTTACCTATAATTATGAATTATCTCAAGGTGGGTAAGGCGACAGATCTTTTTGGTCGCGAACGGAAAATCTATCGAACTTTAGAAATATTCCCGGGAGCTTTGTCCATTGGCACCCTCCTAGTACTTATAGTTTTTTCTTATTTTAAGCCGATTTGGGTGGCTTATTTTTTAATTGCCTTTGATGTTTATTGGCTGCTCTTAGTTTTGTTTTTGGCAATTTATTTAATTGCTGGATATCGCAAGATGAAGCAGAATAAGTTGGTTGATTGGGAAAAGAAATGTCGGGAATTAGCGGTTAGTTATCTGGATGCTGACAGCAAAACAATGGAGATTGATAGACAACAAAAACCTTTATGCAAACAAGGTATGTCCTGGGAGGACATTATCCATTTAATTATCCTGCCGGTTTATGCTGAAGATTTGGAGATCATCCGAACAGCTTTTAATTCTTTAATCAAAGATGGTTATCCAGCTCAAAGTATGATTGTCGTTTTGGCACTGGAGGAGAGAACTGGTATGGCTGAGGCGCAAAAAAAGGGACAAGCTATTGCGGCTGAATTTTCTCATTTCTTCCGTAATTTTTTAGTTACTTATCATCCGGGGGATATTGAGGGCGAGTTGAAGGGTAAGGGGGCTAACCAAGCTTGGGGATCCAAGAAAGTGAAAGCTGAAATTATTGATCCTGCAGGAATCGATTATAATAGAATTTTGGTAAGTGTTTTTGATATCGATACAGTGGTTTTTACCGGTTACTTTTTTAAATTAACCCATACCTTTTTAACCGTGCCTGATCCTTACCATGCTAGTTACCAACCAATTCCAATTTATCATAATAATGTTTGGCAAGCGCCATTCTTTGCTCGGGTGGCCTCGTCTTCTAATACTTTTTGGCAGATGATGCAACAAATCCGTCCGGAAAAATTGGCGACCTATTCGTCTCATTCCATGACTTGGAAGGCCTTGATTGATATTGGTTTTTGGTCGGTTAATATGGTCTCAGAGGATTCTCGAATTTTCTGGAATTGCCTCTTGTTTTACAATGGTAATTATCGGGTCGAGCCTTTGTATTTTCCGGTCTTTATGGATACTACTATGGGCGCTAGTTTTTGGGATTCGGTTAAGAGTTTATATAAACAGCAGAGACGTTGGGCTTGGGGTAGTGAGAACGTGCCTTATTTGATTTTCAACACCGCTAAAAAATGGAAAGAAGTAGATCACAAGGTAATGGTTGGCCACATCTTAGTTCAAATCTATGGTTTTTATTCTTGGGCAACCAGCGCCCTGATTATTGCGGTAGTTGGTTGGATGCCAATGCTTTTGGGCGGTGATCGATTTAATTCCACTGTCTTATCTGGTAATCTGCCGGCGATTAGTACTAATCTGATGAATTTGGCATTAGTGGGGATGATTTTGTCGGCCACTATTTCTACCATTCTCTTGCCGAAGCGACCAAAGGGTTTCAGCGCTTTCAAAAATATTTTAGTAGTTTTGGAATGGGTGACAGTTCCAGTGACGATTATTTTCTTTGGTGCTCTGCCGTGTCTGGATGCTCAGTGGCGCTTGTTACGGGGTAAGTATATGGGATTTTGGGTGACACCTAAGATTCGTCAATAGTTTTTGCGGGTATCGTATAGTGGTTATTATGTTAGCTTCCCAAGCTGAAGATGGCGGTTCGATTCCGCTTACCCGCTCACATTTTTTGGGTAAATAAAAAAGGCATCTGTTTTTGATGCCTTTTTTGGTTGAGATTAGAGTCGAGATTTTTTTAATAAAAACCCCATCTTTATTTTAGCCAAGCGTAAAGCTTGGCTTTTTCTGGGGGCTATTAATAGAATTTCTTCTAGTTCATCTTCATTCTGGGCGATTCTGGCCCTGGCTTCCAGCGCTAATGTTTCCATTTCTTTTGGGGCTATGAATAGAAATTTTTTTAACTCATCTTTGTTTTTGATAACTTTCACTAGAACTTTCAACATTAAAGTCCCGACCTTTCCTTCTTTGTTGGTTTCTTGCAGGTACAAATCATAGGTCTGTTTAAAAGTCCTTGTTCTAAAAGCTTTCTCCACAATATTGGTGGCAGAAGCTTCTAGTCGACTTTTTGGTCGAGCTTGTCTCAAAACCCTGGTCCAAAAAACAACTCCACTCTTTCGATGTTTTATTTCCGACAGCAATGATAATTCCTGGGATTCATCGAGTTGACCTTTATTAAGTAATACCAGGAAGTGTTCGGTGTTGTCCGCAGCCTCGATCATTAGCTTTAAAATTATCTGAGAAAATTCCGGATCATCCTGGCTCTGGTTGAATAAAAAGTCTAAAGACTTAAAGGGGATTTTCTGGTTGAAGAGACTCCCAACAAAATAACTCTTAATCGCCTGATCTTTAATTTGGCGGTAAATAGTTATTAGTGGTCGTTCCTGAAAACAACATCTGAAAAAAGCGTCGACAACGGCCCGGGAAAAAGTTAGTCCCAATTGATTCTTTTCGGCTGCTTCTAGTAGCAGAGAGAAGTCCTCAATGGTTTTAGCCTGAAAACAAATGTCCTCAATAACAATTTGTTTTTCCTCAGTCGATTTAATCTTCTGATATTTTATAATCAGCTTATTAAATTTTCCGTTAGCATCGCTTAGTGCCATAGCCTTTTCTGTTTCTCGGAAGAGTTGTTTTATTGTAACCCATTCCACGACATTGATTTTTCTAGTTTGATAGCAGGTCTCAAAATAACTTTTTGCTCCCCGATTTGATATCGAGAAAGCTTTTTCAGCTATCGTCATCAGATTTTTTTGGAAATATTCTGGTGCCCGGGTTTGGATGAATTCGATATCTTCCAGACATTCAGTCTTGCTTAATATCCTCCCAATGATTGGCATTTGATCGCCGTATATCAAGTAAGCTTTTCTTAGTACTGCCGTGTCTTTTTCGTAAGGCAGTATTCTGTTTAGCGCTTCTAGCGATAATTCTGGGTTGTTTTCGTTAATTAAACGCGCCCAAAAATCTGTTTCTTGACTGGGTGGAAAAAACTCGTCGGCGATTCCTAAATAGAATTTTAGCATTTTGCCTTCGGATAAAAATATAGCGCCTGATAGATGAGATGGGTTAGCTGTAATAATTTTCTTGACCGAAGGTAATATGTCCTTATGAGCTTCCAGCCAATCATTGAATTCGGCCCATCTCTTGAAGTTGAGGTGCTTGAAGCAATTTTTTAAATAAAAAAATTCAGCTTCACTTCCTGCGGTAGTAATAGCTAATTTATTCCAGGCTGTGCCCAGAGTCTTGTATTCTTTGAAGTCTTTCATATCGGTGGGGGGTTAGATTAAATTATTAATGTACTTTAGTCACCATTGTGGCATATTTATTGTGATTTGTCAATCAGGACGATGCTATGGTTTTAAGGGGAATAAGGGTGCCTAAAAATAATAAAAAGCCTCTGGGGGAGGCTTTTCTAAAAAATTCGTACTTTTGCATTTTTAACCAAATAGCCGGTTCCATTAAGGTGGTCTAATTAGCCTATTAGCTAATCTCTTAATGGGGCGCGCGGCTTTTGATTTTTTATTTTTCAGTCTTTTGTTTGTTATTGAAATATCCTGGTTGATCTCATCACTGGTAATTAAGAAGGGAGAAAGATTCCTTTCTAATTTGTCGACAAGAACCGATATTTTAATTTGGTTCGCAGAGGTTATTTTATTTAACGACTGGGAGCCAGACTGAATGTTGAAAGGTACGAGGTGAAACAAAATAATAATTAGGAGTTCTTTCATTATTAGTTATTTTGTTGTTCGATGGTTATGATCTTAGAGTAAAAGACAAAGGCTGTCAAATTAACAGGTTGGGGGTTATTAAATAACCTTAATTTAACAATAAAATAGCATTAAGAAATTAAGGCTTTATTCCTATTGGGCCATTAGTCATTTTTTCCCTTATTTTCTGGCCACTTTAGACTATTGACAAAGATTTTAATTAGTATATAATTAATATCAGTTATTGAATATTTTCTATTTAAATATGTATAAAAAACTTTTAGATTTCAAAAAAATAAGCGGCTAAGAACACCTCTCTATTTAAAGTGTGCTTGGACCGCTCTCAAGCGGTTTTTTTGACTCTTCTAAAAGTTCTTTTATTTCCCACTAGATATTAGGATTCCAATCAGCAAATTTTGGTGCTTGGAAAAATTGATATGTAGTGAACTTTAACAATCAAATACTGTAGAATCATTATTGACAACCAAATGATTCTATAAGAAACCAAAAATATTATTTTTGTTTTATTGTTTCTGCTGTAATGGAAACGATAAAACTGAGGAACACATTTTTAAAGTCAAAAATGTGGGAAAATCTCGATA
>PFAQ01000037.1:4678-24100 GCA_002778645.1 Candidatus Falkowbacteria bacterium CG10_big_fil_rev_8_21_14_0_10_39_9 | reverse complement strand
TATTTTTTGGATATGATGGTAACCACTCATCACCGCGAGTGACGTGAGTGATTTCCATTAGATGGTCATCAACAATATTAGCGAAGTGATAGGTCGGAACGCCGTCGGATTTGATTAGCACATGATCTTCTAAATCACTGGCTTGGAATTTAATTTTCCCGCGCAATTCATCAAATACTACAACCTCTCCGGTTAAAGGCATCTTTTGTCTGATAACATATTTTTCTCCGGCGGCAATTCTTTGCTCCACTTCTGTCTTTGACAGGTTGCGACAATGACGATCATAGCGGGGGGATAGTTTCTGAGCGGCTTGTTCGTTGCGCATTGTCTCTAGTCTTTCAGCACTACAAAAACAATGA
Organism: Candidatus Falkowbacteria bacterium CG10_big_fil_rev_8_21_14_0_10_39_9; assembly: GCA_002778645.1. Taxonomy (GTDB): domain Bacteria; phylum Patescibacteriota; class Patescibacteriia; order Patescibacteriales; family UBA12465; genus CG1-02-41-21. Next base: position 23,741 of record PFAQ01000037.1, on the reverse strand, counting down.
TAGGCCAAGCCCTGGTCTAAGAGTTCCTTAATATATTTTTGGTAAATCGCTAAACGCTCAGTTTGAGTATAGGGAGCGAAAGGTCCGCCGATGTGTGGCCCCTCATCAAATTTGATTCCCACCCAATCTAGAATGTCTAAGAGTTTTTCGACCGCTCCGTCCACTTCTCTTTTTTGGTCAGTATCTTCAATGCGCAGAATAAATTTACCTCCCAAATTTTTGGCTATCAAGTAGCCAAAAAGAGCGGACCGCAGATTGCCGATATGTAAGAAACCGGTCGGTGATGGCGCAAAACGTAGCCTAATTTTGTTCATATGTTTAAATTATATCTCCCAATTTTTTTAAGAAAATTTTATAGCCCTCCCGTTTCTCCGGGTGAACTGTTTCGATTAATTTATCAAACGTTACCCATTGAAAACGACTGTGATCCCAATAGTTAACTTTAATATCGGGATCTTTTCCTTTAAATTCAGCAATCAACAAACCCTGTTTTTGCCCCTTGTAGCCGGTATGACGCTGGTAGTTATTATGTTTGGGATCAATTTCGTAGCGGTATAGATTTTTATAGATAGCTTGGACTTTAAATTTATCAGTATTAGTTTCTTCGCGCAACTCCTTTTGTCCTGCTTCCTTGAGGCTGAGGCCATCAGTCCCGCCTTGAGGTAATTGCCAGTAATTATTTTCGGCGGTGCGTTTGACCAGTAGAATATAAATTTTTCCATCCCGGATTTTATATAAAAGACAAGCAACATTGGGGCGGTATTTAAAGGGCAGGATAAAGCGCCAATTAATTATTTTAGTTATAAAAACAGCGGTTGCCTGATAGATTCGTTTTAGTCTCCGGGGTTGTTTGATAACACGAAATAACCACTCTAAACCTAAAATTATCATTAGCTTGGGCGCGCGTTGAGCTTTACCAGTCAGAAAATCAAATGAACCACCAATACCTAGGGCAACTTTGACGGTCGGAAGTTTGGCTAGTTGGTGCCAAATAAATTTTTCTTGATAAGGTGCTCCTAGATTTACAAACATAATTTTAGCTGAAGTCATTTTTGGTAGCCAATCTTTTTGGTCTGCTTCAATCCGATCTAAGTCCCAAACCTCTAATTGGAGTTGAGGATAAAGTGTTTTGAGGGCCGTAGTGATTTCCGTGGCGCTGGACAATCCTTTTTTCCAATTAATAATCAGAACTGGTTCGTGTTCGGTTTCGGCTAATTTTAACAGATCGCGCGTCAGGTCAGAGCCACTAATTCGGGGGATGTTTCGCCCCATGGTCAGACCAGCAAATTTTAATCCGATGCCATCAGGTAAGGATAGATCAGCCTGGTTGAGAATATAAAAATACTCTTCATCGTTCTGGGCCAAAAGGACAATTTCGGGGTTGGGAGTGACAATATAGTGCTGACTGTAAGAAGCTAAAAAAGACCGAATTCTATCTAGAATCTCGGCTTTACTCTCGGTATTTAATTTTACCCCCAAAATTTTAATCATAATGATATTATATTAGTATTTTTAGACTTTGGCAATATCGCTATTTCTCAATTTTATTAAATTATGTTATAATTATTTTATCGTTTTAAAATTATATTCTTTCAATTTTTATGACTCATTGCCACAAAATTTCTAATAATATTTATGAGATTGATATTCGTCGCCCGAAGGCTAAAACGGATTTAAAATGGGTTAACATTATCAATGCCCAGAATTCGGAAATCCAATATCTAAAGAAAAATTACGATTTTAATCTTAAGCATCTAAACTCCTCCCTCTCAACCGTTTTTTCCCAGCGCCCCATGATCTCTCAAGAGCCGGGTTATGTTTTTATTGTGCTCCACTTCCCGATTTATGTGGGGGACAAGGTTATAGCCGGAGAAATTGAGTTTTTTATTGGTCATGGTTATTTAATCACAGTACATAATGGCAATATTCCCGCTCTCAATGAATTTTTTATTATGTGTAAAGAAAATTCTGCTGCCCTTTTGGCCTATAATTGGGAGTCTTCTATCATTCTTCTGTATGAAATTTTGAACAAATTGATTCATGATTGCTATGGTTTAATTGACGAAACTAGTGTGGGTATTACTAGGGTGGAGGATCTGATTTTTGAGCGCAATCAGAATGAAGCCGTTTCCATGATTTTAAATTTACGCCGTAATATTATTAACTTACGCAAGATATTGCAAAATCACGAAAGTATTCTAAAGTCTTTAATGGAAGTCAAAAGTACCTTGGTGCCCCAAGTTGAGATCAGGAAGCATTATGACCACCTAGTAGAACATTCCAAACGAATCTGGAATATGCTCGACAACCAAAAAGAAATGATCGAGGTGTTAAACAGTACCAACCAATCTCTCTTGGACAATCAGATGACTAATGTTATGAAGACTCTGACTATCTTTTCGGTAATTGTTTTTCCCCTGACTCTTTTGGCGGCTATTTTTAGTATGAGAACCGAATCTATGCCCCTGGTTCACAATCCCTATGGCTTCTGGATTATTATTTGCATTATGTTTACCAGTTCGGTGGGTATGTTGCTCTATTTTGAAAAGAAAAAGTGGTTGTAATCCTCTCCAGTTACTAGATATTATAAAAATAGCCTGTTTTATGGCTATTTTTTGTTTTGTCCCCTGTTCTATTGACAAATTTTAGCCTTTATGCTATTATTAGCGTTATAAATATTAGATATAAAGATATGAAGATTGCTTTAATCGGACAAAAAGGAATACCAGTGACTCATGGCGGCGGCGTGGAAAAACACGTCGAGAATTTAGCTGTGCGCTTGGTAGAACTGGGTCATGAAGTAATTGTCTATACTCGTCATAGCTATACTGATAAAAGATTGAAAGAATATAAAGGCGTTAAGCTGGTGGGCCTACCTAGTGTTCCCACTAAGAACTTAGATGCCATTTCTCATACTTTTTTAGCTGTTATTGCTGTTATCTTCCGTAAAGTTGATGTTGTTCACTTTCATTCTATTGGCCCGTCTTCCCTGATTTGGCTGGTAAAATTGTTTAAACCACACACTCCGGTCGTCGCTACTTTTCACAGCCAATGTTATCATAATCAGAAATGGGGTCTCTTTGCTAAAAACTATTTACGTTTTGGCGAATATATGTGCTCCCGGAAAGCTGATACTGTGATTACTGTTTCTAAATCCCTTTTAGATCATGTGCTCAAAAAATATCCCCAAGCTCACGCTCGTTACATCCCTAATGGTGTCAACGTCTTACCCCAATTAAGTGCCCAAGAAATCACAGATAAATGGGGCTTAACTAAAGATTCTTATATCTTAAATGTCGGACGCTTAGTAGCTAATAAAGGAGTAGAATATTTAATTAATGCCTATCACCAAATCAAAACTGACAAAAAATTAGTCATCGTGGGTGACGGCGTCATGGAAGCAGATTTGAAAGGCTTAGCTGACAATGATCCCAATATTATTTTTACCGGCAATCAAAACGGTCAAATCTTGGGAGAATTATTTTCTAACGCTTACCTCTTCGTCCAACCATCCGAATCGGAAGGCTTGTCTCTGGCATTGCTGGAGGCTATGTCCTATCAGAATCCCTGTCTGGTCAGTGATATTCCCGCTAACTGCGAGGTGGTTGGGTTAGATGGCTTAACCTTCAAGAATATGGATACTGCCAACTTAAAAACTAAATTAGAAGAATTATTAACTTCCCCGGATAAACTAAAAGCCAATAAGGAAGAGATGTACAATAAAGTTGTACAGGAATATGATTGGACTAAAATTGTTAATAGTATTGTAGATATTTATACTCAAGCTAAAGCTAAAAAGTAATTATTACTTAGTTATAGCTAAAATTAATAGATAGCCCCTGGCTATCTGCTAAATGCCCCATTTTTATGAAAGTGGGGCGTTTTGTTTAAACCAAGGTTTTGGTACTTGACAAATAAATATAAATAATGTAATTTAACAATAATTACAGTTCTTTAAAAACCCTGAATATCGGGTGGACAAGAATTACAATTAAAATCGATAAATCAGTAAATAGTAGTATTCACCTTAAATTGTTGCAAAATGAAAAAAATTAGTAGATTTTTATTGATGATGATGGCTGCCACAGTCATCGTTACTTTAGGAGTTCTGGGCTCTTGTAAAAAAATGGATGATGCCAAACCAGACAAGCAGGTTGTAAAACCAGTTGACCCCCAAGTAGTTAAAGATTTTGAAATGAAAATTGGTGGAAGTAAATATCTGGATGGCGATACCGCTTGGTGCGCCCCAGGAATACCAGTGGTATTCGCAATTCCCAACCCGCCAGCAGGTGCTTTTTATACTTGGAATTTCTGTGGTACCATTTTGACTGGATCGCTTACAAACATCCAGACTAATATTAACTACACTTTCTCAATCCCGGGAAATTGTACAGTGACCATCACGCAGAACTTAGGTGGTGTTATTACCACTAAGACTTTGTACGTAGTGACCTCGGTTAATGACCCCTTTGTCCCACCACTGTATTTCTTATCATCCTTTCACAACACTGATGGTACTTATGAGTACTATTGGGGCGTTAGAAAGGATCGAATTAGCGATCAGACTGGCACGTTGTTCCAAATAGGAGACCACACCCTCTGGGTTAAATCTTTTATTAATATCAGCACCACCCCAACCGATTCATTGATTAGATTTAATTTTAGAACCTACAATCAGGTTGTGAAATTCAATGCTGGTAGGGGCGTAACCTTTAGTGATGTTAGCGGTTCAATCTGGAAAGCTTTGGGCTGGCCAGCCGACAACAACTATCAACCTTACCTCGAGGACGGAGTAGTTCGTTTGAACACTTATACTCCAACTATCGTGGCTCCAGGTTTGGTAGGTGATGATGGTACCTCTAGTCGTCCACTTAGGATTACAGTTGATGCTTCTGGTGTTGCTATGTTTCTCCAGGTATCAAATAATGTTGCTGGGAGTAAAGAAGCTCCTTACGTTACATATAAAATTGGTACTAATGCCTGGTCTGGAAACGTACCTTTAACTTGGTTTAATGGTTATGGCTGGACTTCTGCGCCTATAATTCCTGCTGGCTCAATTCCTGCTGGAGGAACTATTATTAGTGTACTGTTTGGTGCAACTGGTGGTGCGGGGGCTATGGGTGGTAGTATTTACTATAATCCCGCAACCACCTGTTTACAATTCCAAGTGACATCAATTACTTGCGGTCCAAAAATTGTTTACAGCGTCACTCCAGTTGTGCAGAGATAAAATTATTCAGGGTTAAAAAATGTTTAAACAAAAGGGTTCTTTTTTACAGAGAACCCTTTTTTATTTGGGTTTGGTAAGTCCACGCACATTTCGGACAAATCAAGCCTGGGCCTAAAATAGAAAAGAGCAGTCTAATAGTAGCGTTAGTCTAATAACATTACTAATATAACCACTCAATTCTATGAAACATTATAACGTTTTGTCGGATTATGAGAAGCAGAAAAAACTACAAGAAATAGACGAGGAATATGGGCGGATTAAAAGAGATAAATACTGGGTGTTAAAAAGAATGGGTATTCCCAGGAGTACCTATTATGACTGGCTAAAAACTGGAGGCGTAACCAAGAGTAGGTTTCCAAAAACTGTTGGGAATAAAACGCCGAAAACAATTGAAAATATAATTTTAAAAATGAGAGACGATATTGGCATCTATCGTTCCGAGGGATCATTTCTGGACATTACCGATAAATTAAATTGTAATGAAATAATGATAACTAAAAATGGTGTCTGGAGTGTATTAAGACGACATAGCAAGAATAGACAGTTTAGTGAAGTTAAAAAAAACATTTATTATTTATCCGAGAAGCCAACGATTTTTAGATGTAGTCTGTATTGATGAGATTGGGCTGACTAACAAAAAACCACGGGAATTAAGCATATTTAACGCCATAGATGAATATTAGCAGGAATCAGTAGCCATTCTGTTTTTTTCTCACCGCATTAACAGATATGACGTGATTGAGTTACTGAAGCAAATTAAAAGAAGATATGGACGATATCCAAAAATAGTTAGGCTGGATAATGCACAAGCTCACAAGAGCTGGGCGGCCAAGGAATATTGTTTAAAAAATAATATTGAGTTGCAATTTATTGATAAAGGCACCCCCCAACAAAATTGGCCGGTGGAATCATTCAATGGTGTATTACAGAAAGATTTATTCAACTCTAAATTATGGGGCGGTTGGATTGATTTATCTAACAAGCAAAAAATATTAGAAGATTATCAGGAATATTATAATACTAAAAAGCTGTTAGATTCTGATCCGTTAAAACTAACACCGAGAGAAATTACTACGGCTGTTACTTCACCCCTGACCCAGCAACGACTAAAAATAAAATTACTTAGAAAGCATCGGGGTCAAGCAGTTGCTTGGCAGAAAATTATTAAAAACATTAAACAAGCCACTATTATCACTGAATCTCCGTTGCAGACCCCTTGTTATTTGTCCGAAATGTGCGTAAACTGAGCAGGTATTGACAAAAATCGACAAATCAGTTAAAACTATAATATCTTAGAATAAGTATAGTAGTAATAATCCAAAATACGAGTACCATGAGAAAAGTTCTTTTAATTTTGGCTATACTCACAGTAACTATTTATAGTTGCCAAAAGTATGAAATAGTAAAGCAGGTTGTGCCACCTCCACCGCCCAAACCATTCGTTCCCGATCAAAGCTGGATCGGTGAAGGACCATTTTTTGTAAAAGTAGAGGCTGATAGTTTGAAGTTTCTTTTTTGTAATGATTATGTGGTCGGTCCCAGTGGTGTTGCCTTTTTTGAATATAAAATTGGAGATTCTCCTTACTATAACAGAATAACTCAGGTTGTTCTGTTGGATCATAGTAATTGGGGGTCAGGATCAATTTTGACTGCCCTAATTATTCCAGCAAATTCTCTAATTTCTATTCAATTTGGCGTTGGCTCGGTTTATGCCAATGTCGCCAAATCAAGGTTTAATAATAGTGGTATTATCGAGTTTAGCCTGATAACCATTAGGTAAACTAAATAAACTATAATTCTTTCAATTTCTTTTAAAACCCTTATATTTATAGGGGTTTTTATTTTTTAAACTCAGCTCAGGATCTATTGACAATTTTTGTCCTATATGACATAATATCATCGTAGTACTTTAATATCTTTCATTTTATACAGCTCAGATTCTTGGTTTTAATTGCCATTTTAGCTCTTTTCTTAAGAGGGTTGAAACGGCAATTAAAATCAAGTATTAATTTTAAATCTTTATATTATGAAAACAAAAATATTATTGCTGTTATATGTGGCTATTATTTTAATGACCGCTTGCGAAAAGAAGATAATTACCAAGACCGGTGATGATCCCATACCATCAAAATGGAAATATTCTCCCGCCATGAGAATGTATAATGGAGACGGCGTGTATCAATATGGGAGTGGTTTAAGTGCTGTCTATGAATACAAAGGATCATTTACTCTCAATTGCTTCGAGAGTGATCCAGGTAATGGACCATTTTACATGGCCAGTGTGTATGATAAGGATGGAATAAGCGGGACAAAAGATGATGTTATTTATACAGACAATACTGGTTCCTATTTCTGGTATTTCAATAACATCTTAACTCCGGCTACAATAACCGATCATACCGGGTTTGACTTCTATATTCAAAACGGAAGATTCAATTTTTCGTTGAGAACTATGGATGTTTCTTCTTCGGGTTGTTCTATCAAGTATATGCCAGCGGTATATGCTAACGGAAAAATGATCTGGATGCATTTGCCCAGCGCAACCATCGGCAATGACATTACTTACGATTTATTTAAAAGTGGTAAAGTAACCAATTTAAATTAATCGGTCGTTAGTTGTAAATTTCTTGATAATCAAACAAGATTATCAAAAAAACCTTCTTACAAAAGAAGGTTTTTTATTGGTCTAAAATATATTATAGTCTATTTATTCCCTTTTGGTCCTTTACAGACCATCATAAACTCCACAAACAATGGGTGTGGTGCTAGCGGTCGAGAAATATATTCAGGATGGAATTGAGTGCCAATGAAGAAAGGATGATTAGTGATTTCAATCGCTTCCACTATCAAACCATCAGGTGAGGTGCCGGCGATTGTCAGGCCATTTTTTTCAAACACAGCGCGGTAGTCATTGTTGAATTCATAGCGATGGCGATGACGTTCGGAGACCACTTTCTGGTCGCTAAATTTAGCGTAGGCTTTAGCTAGGTGAGTATTGGGAATAATTTTACAAGGCCAACCACCGAGACGAATAGTACCGCCGTAGCCTCTTTCTTTGATCAGCTTCTCTTGCCCGGGCATAATATGGATAACGGAATAAAGAGTCTTTTTGTCCACTTCTTCGGAGTTAGCCCCTTTCAGGCTACAAGCATCACGGGCGAATTCAATCACGGCCATTTGCATACCATAGCAGAGACCAAAATAAGGGACGTTATTTTCCCGACAATATTTAATGGCGGCAATTTTACCTTCGGAACCCCGACTACCCCAACCTTGAGGCACGATAATACCAGCGAGTCCCTTTAATATCTTAGTGCCTTCCTTCTCTACATCCTCAGCGCTAATCCATTCTAGCTTCACATAAACATGATTAAAAGCGGCGGCGTGTTTGACGGCCTCAATTACTGAGATGTAGGAATCGGTTAGGGAGAAATCGCCCGTCGCAAAGTATTTTCCCACGATACCAATCACCACTTCCGGGGATTTGATTTTAGTATTTTTGACCATCTGCTCCCAAGCTTGATTGCTATCAGCTTTTTTGTTGCGAGCCTTGATGGAGAGAGTTTTTAATATCCGGTCACCCAGTTTATCCTTTTCAAAATTTAACGGTATTTCATAGATAGAATCAGCGTCAGGAGCGGCAATGACATTTTCGGGGTGAATATTGCAATTGATAGCGATCTTTTCCCGGCGATGTTGATCAATATTAACTTCGGAGCGAGCCACAATGAAGTCTGGTTGAATCCCGGCGCTATTTAAATTCCGGACAGCGTGTTGAGTCGGCTTGGTTTTCATTTCCCCAATCTTGTTAGGGACAGGTAAATAAGAGACCATCACAAAAGCGACATCTTTCGGGATATATAATTTCATGATGCGAGCGGCTTCCAAAAACAAGAGGTTTTCGTATTCGCCGACGGTGCCACCAATTTCAATAATCATAATTTCGGCGCCAGTTTTCTTGACGGCCTTGTTAATCCGGTCTCTAATTTCCATGGGGATATGCGGTACAACTTGCACGCACTTCCCTTTATATTCTAAATTACGTTCTTTGTTGATGACCGTCTGGTAGATTCGGCCAGTGGTCATGTAATTTTCTTTGTAGATACTCTGATTCAAGAAGCGTTCATAATTACCGATATCTTGGTCAGTTTCATCCCCATCTTCGGTCACAAAGACTTCACCGTGTTCAATCGGATTCATAGTTCCCGCATCAACATTAATATAAGGATCCATTTTGATAGCACTAACTTTATAACCTTTGGTTTGGAGAATCTCACCAATTGAAGCGGTAGTGATTCCCTTACCGACGCCGGACATCACGCCGCCGACGACGAAGATGTACTTAGTGGGGATTTTTTTGGCCATACTATTGAAAAATTATTATAATTATTTTTTTGACGACCAACAAAAACAAAGACGGTATTATTTTAGTACCGTCTTTTTGTTTAAAATATCCAGAGATCTTTGCATTTGAGGGTCAACTTCTTTGGTGGCGTCAGTAGCTTTAATAATTACTTCTTGGTCGGGAGTAATGCCTTGGTCATTGATGGAGATTCCTTTAGGGGTTAGCCATTTAGCGATGGTGATTTTGATGGATGAACCGTCGTCTAAATTGACCAGGCTTTGAACTGAGCCTTTGCCAAATGATTTCTCACCGACAATGGTAGCTTGCTTGGTGTCTTGGAGGGCACCAGCGACGATCTCAGAGGCGGAAGCACTACCTTTGTTGATGAGCACTACGGTTGGGATATCCTTTAATCTGGCCGAACCAGTACTGAGATATTTATTCTGTTTGGTGTCGCTAAACTTCTCAATCACTACCGGTCCTTCCTTGACCCATTCACTCGACATGTCCACGGCCGTATCTAAATAACCACCGGGATTATTACGTAAATCTAAAATTATTCCTTTGGGTTTTTTGGCAACCACGTCATCGACGGCATTTTGGAAAAGACCCCAGGTGTCATTATTGAAGGCACTGACCGAAATAACATAAAGACCATCGGCGCGCATTTCAGTTTTGACGCTTTTGACAACAATCACGCCGCGGGTAATGGTATAGTCCTTGGTGTTCTTTTCGCCGGTGCGAAAAATAGTCAGTGTAACCTTAGTATCCTTTGGACCACGAATTTGACGGACAGCTTCATCAACAGTCATGTTGGCGGTTGAGGTGCCATTGATGGCAAAGACTTGATCACCAGCTTTGAGTCCGGCTTTAGCAGCGGGCATATCATTGAGGGGTGAGATGATGGTGATAATTTCGTCACGTAGTCCGATTTCTGCTCCAATGCCCTCGAAAGTACCAGCCATATCATCTTCAAACTGTTTATTCTCCTTGGGGGTCATAAAGACGGTATAGGGGTCGCCAGTGGCCGCTACCATGCCCTTTAGACCGCCGTAGAAGAGATCTTGGTCACTTAGCTGGTCTTTATTCACATATTCTTCTTTGATGGTATTCCAGACCTTCCAGTAGAGATTATAGTCAATATTAGCTGTTACTGCACTGGCTGAATTTAGCTTGTCTATACCGAAATAATCAACTTCTTTTTGGACTAATTCCCCGAAGGAATTACTATTTTGGGAGAGGTAGGCACCAGTACTGAAAGCGCAAAAAAGCGACAAAATGCATAACACTGCTACTCCGGAAAATTTCCAAAATCGTTTATTTTTATCAGTCATATTTTAGTAATTATTTTCTTAAAATTTTAATTTGAGGATAGTCTCTTAAATCAATTAATTTCGAAGATTTAACTTTACGGCTCGCTCCCCCATCAATGATTAACTGAGGCTGTTTGAGCCCCAGTAACTGGGTAATGTTGGCTGGGTCGCTGATTGGTTCTAGACCGGTTAGATTGGCACTAGTGGAAACTAGTGGTACCTTTAAGCACCTTATTATTTTAATCAAAAAATCAGATTTTGGCAAACGAACCGCCAGACCATTTTCTTGGCTGTTTAAATCACGCGGTAATAACTTCCGGTCGTGCAGAATAACGGTGGTTGGTCGAGTTGACTCAAACCAAACCTTTTTGAGATATTGGGCTTGAGGAGTGGTGATATAAAAATACTTTTTTAGCATGGCCAAGCTACTGATTAAAATCAGCAGTGGCTTGTTATCTCCCCGGCCCTTGAACTCGCGGAGCTTTTTGATCGCCAGAGCTTTATCCGCTCTGACACTTAAACCATAGACGGTGTCTGATGGTGATAGAACTATCTTTCCAGACAACAAATAATCGGCCGCCACTTTACTAGCTGCCCGTTTGGTATGAGCGGAATCGAGTTTAATATATTTCATGAGTGAAAGTTTAGATTTGGACAATGGATTTGAGCGCCCTTAAGGCTTCCGGGAAAAGTGGGGTGAGAATGTTAACTAGCCGCATCAGAAACGGAGCGATTTTGGAAACTGATAATTGCTCTCCCAGAAAACTATTAATCAAAGTATAACGGGAGGCGACATAGATGATCAGACCAAAAGTAAAAGTACCCTCGATAAATCCGAAAATAGCGCCGGCAATTTTGTTTATCCCTTTGAGGAATGGAATGATAGCGATGATATTAAAAATTTTTTCAATTAAATAAAAACCAATACCCACCAAGCGACTGACAATAGTTAAAACGATAATAAAGGAAATGACTTTGCCGACATTCTCATAACCAAAGAACAGCCACTTAAACCATTCATAGAAAATCAGATAGAAATGACTGGCCGCCCAGGCTCCAATCACCATACCAGCCACATAGCCGACCATTTTGATTAATCCAAAAAATAAACCATAGAAAACAAAGCCGGATAAAAATAATATTAAGACAACATCAATTATGGGTACCATATTTTTTTGTATTATTATTGATTAATTTTTGAGACAACGCACAGACATCCCATAATTTCTAATTGCAGAGTTTCTTCCGATTGACTGGCCTCCCGAAGTTATTGCTCGAACAAAAATCTCTGGCTCATTGAGAGATGAGGACCACATCCAGCTATAAGTATTCCTATAATTAAATGATCCATTGATTTCTCGTAGGCCGGATATAATAAAATTAAATCCATCAATATTTTGCAAAACACTACCAGCCGGGCCACAATCATTTACATTAATTCTGTCGGGATTACAAATATTTAAGTAAGGATTTGATAGAAAATTTTCTAGAGTATGTTGTTCAAAATCAGTGGGAAGGTGCCAGCCAGAAGGACAAACACCTTGAGTTCCTGGAAGTAAAGAGCCGTATTGCATGGCCTCGTCCCATTGATACAATGCCCCGTCAGTTACACAATTGTTATTATCATTGTTATAACAATACTTTTCCAAAATTTCATTGTCAGTCTGTGTTGTCGCTCCAGTGACATAATTACCAATATTTAGGTTTTGTCTTAACCAGCATTGATCACCAATTTGAATCGTGTCATAAGTACAGGTGTCGCCGGTGCCGCAGGGATGCCCAGCGATAGTAGAAATAACTATTTGATCGGTGCCGCAAGTAAAACATCTTCGATTTAATATTCCTTGCGGTGTAGCACATTTTTCGCCAGCAGTTAATTGAGCGGTTGGTTCTGATAAACAAAAATCGAGCAAATATCCACTCTCATTAATGGTATAAATATAATCATTGTTGGGACAAACACCGTCATCTCGAGGACTAGGATTTTGGGGTAAGTTGTTCATATAAACTCGGATAGAACTGGAGCCAGTTAAAGATGATCCGAAGGTAATGGCATCCGGATATCTTCCCTCATCTCGCAGATAGAGTTCTAGAGTATTTTGAATCTGAGTAATATCGCTTAAGCGTTTAGTGTCCCGAGCCTTTTGTCGAGCGTTGGTAAAAGAAATAAAAGAGACGGTTAAGATGGTGCCAATAATGGCCACTACCATAATTAGTTCTATGAGAGTAAAACCGGCCTTTATTTTCTGGTTAGTCATAGTTATTTTAACTTAAGCGTGGGAATAAGACATCGCCTTTGGTAATTTGAGCAGCACTAAATTGGTCTTTAATTTTTTTTGCTGTCTCCGGCATAAATGGCTCGAGCCAATATGCAATGTTTAAAATATTTTGGGCCACTGGTTTTAAAATAGTTTTAATCTCTTCTTTGCCCTCTAATTTCCAAGGAGTGGTTTGGCTCAAGAATTCATCACTCGCCTTGACCTTATCCCATAAAGTTCTGAGGGATTCACTGAAAGAATATTCACTCATGTTGTTGATAAAAGCTTTAGCTAGATCTTCGTCGCTGTTTAAAGTGAGTTCTAATTTAATCTCATTCTTCTCGAGCAGGTTGGAGGTGCGAGCGGCTAAGTTTCCCAAGCCATTAGCTAAATCAGCGTTATATAACTTAGCTAGATTCTCTTCGGAAAAGTCGCTATCTTCAAAGGCTTGGATTTCTCGTAAGAAATAATAGCGGACAGCGTCGATTCCGAATTTCTCGACTAAACTAAAAGGATCAACTACATTGCCCAGTGACTTGCTCATCTTCTGACCGTTGTTGGTAATGAAACCGAAGATCAAAACTTGTTTGGAGTTAGGTAAGCCAGCTGATAAGAGCATGGCTTGCCACATGGCGGTTTGTTGGCGCAGATTATCTTTGCCGCAAACTTGAACGCCCGGCCAGAAAGCTTTGAATTGAGCTTCATCCTCCGGCCAGCCTAGACAAGAAATATAGTTAACTAAAGCATCAAACCAAACATACATGACCTGCTCAGGGTCTCCTGGCACTTCAACGCCCCAAGGCATTTTGGCTTTTAGGCGGGAGATAGAAAAATCTTGCAGTCCGCTTGCAACGAAGTTTTTGATTTCGGTAAAGCGATGATGCGGGATAACGATATCGGGGTTATTGTTATATAAATCTAACAGTGGTTTTTGGTAGGCGGAAAAACGGAAGAAATAATTCTCTTCTTCGATTATCTCCAAGTCTTTGTCGGGATGAAACTGACAGCGACCATTTATGAGTTCCGATTCAGTTTTTTCTAGTTCACAACCGACACAATATTTCACTTGGTAATTTTTTTTGTAGATATCGCCTTTAGCCAAACAACGATTCCAGAATTCTTGAGTGGCACTTAAGTGATGGGTGTCAGTGGTTCGGATGAAATTATCAAAACTGAGGTTGAGAGTTGATTTTAGGTCGTTAAATTTAACCGCCAGGCTATCACAATAATCTTGGATGTCCATCTTTGCTTCTTGGGCCTTGCGCCAGATCTTGAGACCATGTTCATCGGTTCCGGTATTGAAAAAAACCTCTTTTCCTATCAACCGCTGGAAACGAGCGATGGCATCAGCTCGAATAATTTCAGCGGCAAAACCGATATGCGGTTCGGCATTGATGTAAGGTAAGGTGGTGGTGATATAGAATTTTTTATTAGCAGACATAGAATTGATTACTTATTATTTTTGATAATGACGACAAATTCTCCCTTTTGGGCGTTTAAGTCGGACTTGATTTCAGTTAAGATTTTATTAACATCGCCCCGGTAGGCGGTTTCATGCATTTTGGTCAGTTCGCGGCCGACCATAATTTCAGCTTGAGGGTTAATGACTGCCTTCAGTTCTTCTAAGAATTTTATAATCCGATGTTTGGACTCATAGACGACTACGGGATATTCACTGGCTTTGATTTTTGTTAAGAAAGTTTGGCGGCCCTTTTTGTGTGGTGGAAAACCTAAAAACAAGAACTTGTCGGTGGGCATCCCAGAAATTGATAAGGCGGCGATTAAGGCGCTGGGCCCCGGGATAGCTTCCAGTTGAATGTCGGGGATAGCCTCGAGCACTTGATGCACTAATTCCCCGCCCGGGTCAGAAATTCCCGGAGTACCAGCGTCGCTTACCAGCGCGATTTTTTTGTCTTCTTTGAGGAGCTCGATGATGTGATTAATTTTAGTAATCCCGGAGTGGTGATGATATGATAAAAGTGGTACCCTAATTTCATAGTGCTGTAAAATCTTTCCGGCGACGCGGGTATCTTCACTGAGAA
Source organism: Candidatus Falkowbacteria bacterium CG10_big_fil_rev_8_21_14_0_10_39_9 (assembly GCA_002778645.1). Lineage (GTDB taxonomy): Bacteria > Patescibacteriota > Patescibacteriia > Patescibacteriales > UBA12465 > CG1-02-41-21. The sequence goes on along the minus strand of PFAQ01000037.1, from coordinate 8,553 downwards.
TTAAGTCCGCTTCTTTGAGTATTCTCAGAGCGCGCAGACTGATGTCTTCTAAGTTTCCAATGGGAGTAGCGACAATATATAAAGGCATATAGTTAAGCTAAATCTTCTTTTCTTTCCTTTAAGTACTTAGTCCAGTCTTCAATGATACCAATGATAACTTTGAAAGGAGCTTCAATGATAAAGTCCAAGACAAAGACAAAGACGTTGATCCGAGAAATGTTATTAGAGAGAAATTTTCCGACGGCGACAATCGGCATATAAAAGAAGTCAAAGATGAAGCCGAATAAAGTTTCTTTTTCTTCGGTGATAATATATTGTTTGACGTCACGCTTGATGCGGAAACTAAAAAAACTAACAAAGGCTAAGAAGAATAAGAAGATGGTAATACTAACCCAGTTAAAGTTAACTAAAGTTAACATGCTAATCAAAAAATAAACTGAGAGTGTAAACGCGGTCGCGTAAATCAAATTAAATAAACTATTCATAAAATAGTTTCGTCTGGTTGTGCGCCGTAAATAGATTGGTTGAAATTTCTGGTTTTCCACATAAGTAATTTCCTTGATACCCTCAATAATTTTTTCGGTATTTTTCTTGTTGGGAGTTTTAGTAAACATGATAATAATTAACAACAAGATGGCCGGAAAGGTAATATTGATAGCCAGTGATGTGGGGTTGAGTTTTTCGCCAAAGAATCTAATGGCTGGAATTTCAAGTAAAATTACAAAAATAGATTTAGTCAAGAAAATGTAAATAATACTGCGTAAACCAGAGCGCCATAATTGTGATTTCACTTTGGCGTATTTCTTTTCACAATGTTCTTTAATCAAGTTCAAAAAGGCCTTGGTGTTACCAGTGGCATTTTCATAAACCTTGTTGGGATCATCGGCGATAATTTCATTGAGCAAAGAATAAAACAAGGCATAACGTCGAACAATTTTGTCAATTTGTTTGGTGAGGGGGTGGGTTAATTGTTTTTCCACTAATAAATTAATATCATTTAAATTGGTGGCAATTTCATGAATGTCATCAGTGGTCGCCTCTTCCCAATTATTATAATATTTAAAAGCAATGAAACTCTGCATCTCCGGGTCTAGACGTAAGAAAGTCCTAACGATGCTGAGATAAATCTGAATATCTAAATCTTTTTGATACGGCAAATCAGATGGCAACTTAATCACTCGGGATAGAATTTCAAACATGTTGGTCATAATCAACATCTTGACTTCGTCGCGATTAAGATTCTCTTCAATTTCCGTGGTGGCTAAAACTATAATCCAATTTAAAACATGGGAACGCTCTTTACTCTCTTTCTCTTTTAAATCGAGATGGTTGGGGTGAATCTTCTTGTAGTGGTTTCGCAACTTAATATATTTTTCTAGAAGATCAGCCACCTCTTGGATTTTAACTTCCCGAATTTTATCATTGGGCAGATAACCGGCCTGAATTAATTCTGTTAGTAATTTTATGGAAATGTCCGTGCTGTCATATTCCATTACTACGCCCTCAATAAAGATATGACGTTTCAAGATTCTCTTAATGGCATTTTTTCGAAGTAAATGATCATCATCATAGTCAACAGCATTTCTAACTTTTTCATACAAAAAAGATAATTGGGAAACAATATGGGAAACATGAATCTTCGGAATTTCGTCATCGTTAATGCCCACCTCAGATTTTTGCTTTTTGCCATAGATAAACTGGAACAGCTTCTTGGTGTTCGGCGTCAAAGTCAAAGCGACCTGATTCTTTCTGATTAAATTGGGACTAACCATAAGTATAATTGGTAATTATTAGACTCTTTGATTTTATCTGTTTTATTTGTAAAAAGCAAATAAATTCGGGGGAGAATCTCCTTGACAAGCCTTTTTATATCGGGTATTATATAGATGTATAAAAATAATGGCCGTAAAAGGCTATTTTTAATTACTAAAATAGCGCTATGAATAAACTTTCTAATTATATCAAGGAATCAGTGGAAGAAATGAAAAAAGTCACCTGGCCGACTAAAAAAGAGACCTATAACTATACTTTATTAGTTATTGGTATTTCTTTGGCTACGGCTGTTTTCTTAGGTACTCTAGATTATTTCTTCAACTGGGGCTTAAACTTAGTTATCACTAAATAGTTCATAAATTTAGACTTTAAAATGGTCTAAACAAAAACAATCATTATGGCTAAACAAATTTTAAACCAGGGGCGACGCTGGTATGTGCTTCACACCTATTCTGGGTATGAAGAAAATGTGGCCAGGAATTTAAAACAAAGAGTTGATACTCTCGATATGGGAGACCAGATTTTCAATGTTTTAGTTCCGACTGAGAAAAAGACTAAGATTAAGAATGGTAAACGCAAGATTGTTGAGGAAAAGGTATTTCCAGGTTATGTGATGGTGGAAATGATTGTGACAGACGAATCTTGGTATGTGGTGCGAAACACCCCTAATGTTACCGGTTTTATTGGTGTAGGTTCAACTCCAACTCCAGTGGGCGACGAAGAGATTAAGGGACTCATGAAAAGAATGGGTCAAGAAGATCCTAAATTCAAGATTGATGTTAATATTGGTGACTTGGTGCGGATTACAGAGGAACCATTTAAAAATATGGAAGGTAAAATTACTAATATTGACGAAGCTAAAGGTAAAATTAAGGTCAATGTTTCCATGTTTGGTCGCGAGACTCCGGTTGAATTAGATTTCTTACAAATTAAAAAAGTATAATACAGGGATATTTTCGTTGCTTCTGCGAAGATTCCAATTAAAATAATATGGCTAAGAAAATAAAAACTTTAATTAAGTTGCAAATCGTTGGTGGTCAAGCTAATCCTGCTCCACCAGTTGGCCCCGCCTTGGGTCAACATGGTTTAAATATTCAAGAATTCTGTCAACGCTTCAATGAAGCGACTAAGGATCGCATGGGTGACGTAGTACCGGTTGAAATTACTGTTTATGAGGATCGGACTTATAGTTTTATCACTAAAACTGCTCCCGCCTCAGAATTGATCAAGAAATTCGCTAAGATTACAAAAGGTTCAGCTAAACCTTTAACTGATAAGGTCGGTTCTCTAACTCAGGATCAATTAAGAGAAATTGCGCAAATCAAAATGACCGATTTAAACGCTAATGACATCGAAGCCGCCATGAAGATTATCGCTGGTACAGCTCGACAAATGGGCGTTGAGATCAAATAATATTTATTAATTAATTTGTGGGACAGTTCCCTTTTATAAAGAGAATTGGATTGAACCACGAAACAAAATTATGCCAAAAGCAAAAATTGGAAAGAAAAAAGAGATTAAAAAGACAGTTAAAAAAAGCGTTTTACTTTTTGATAACAGCAAAACCTATGCTATTGCAGAAGCGGTTGAATTGGTAAAGAAAAGTAATAAAGCTAAGTTTGATGCCTCAATTGAAGTTCATTTCCGTTTAGGTATTGATCCTAAAAAAGGTGATCAACAAATCCGGGGTGCTATCAGTTTACCTCATGGTACTGGTAAAACAGTTAAGGTGGCAGCTTTTGTTTCTCCGGCTAATGAAAAGGCTTGTCAGGCCGCTGGTGCTGACTTTGTCGGTGGCGATGAATTAATTGCCGAAATTAAAAAGACTGAAAAAACCGACTTTCAAGTGGCTGTGGCTGAACCAGAGATGATGAAGAATTTAGCGACTATTGCTAAAATCTTAGGTACCCGTGGTTTGATGCCATCTCCTAAGAACGATACTGTTACTCAGAATCCAGCTAAGGCGGTGGAGGAGTTAAAGAAAGGTAAAATTAGCTTCAAGAATGATGACACAGCTAATATCCATGCCGTGATTGGCAAGATTAGCTTTGATTCTAATAAGTTAGCTGAGAACTTTAATGTTTTTTTAGAAACTATTAGAA
>PFAQ01000037.1:0-4603 GCA_002778645.1 Candidatus Falkowbacteria bacterium CG10_big_fil_rev_8_21_14_0_10_39_9 | reverse complement strand
AACGCTAAGCCGATGATTACGCGGTAAATACCGAAAGGTATGAAGTTGTATTTCTGGATGTATTTGATAAAGAATTTGACGCTCAGTCCCCCGACAATGAAGGCCACCAGAAAACCGATCCCCAAGATGCCAAATTGAGCGGAAGAAATACTCGATGCACTTTTAATTAAATCAAAACCAGAAGCAGCTACCATTGTCGGTACAGCTAAGAGGAAAGAAAATTCCACGATGGTTTTGCGTTTTAATCCTAAAGCTAAACCGCCGATAATGGTCGCGGCCGAACGCGAGACTCCCGGAACAATAGCGAGGGCTTGAAAGAGACCGATATAGAAACATTGTTGATAAGAAATTTCACTAATGCCCTTTCCCTCTTCCGGTTCTTTCTTCCTGTCATGGAGTTTTTCAAAGATGATTAAAATTACTCCGCCAATGATGAGCGCCCAGACAATCACAGTCAGATTTTCCATGAGGTAGGACTTTATTAATTTGTAGAGGGTGAAACCGATAATGGCAGTGGGAATAAAAGCAACGACTAATTTTTTGATATTCTGCCAATTCCATAATTGTTTGAAGTATAAAATCACTACGGCTAAAATAGCGCCGAGTTGAATCACAATCTCAAAGGTTTTAGCAAAATCATCCGCCTTGAGCCCCATCAGTCTGGAGGTAATGATCATGTGAGCAGTCGAGGAGACTGGCAGAAATTCGGTTAAACCCTCAACTATACCAATGATTGTGGCTTGGATAAAATTCATCATAGAGGTTATTTGAAGGCTTCTAAAGTATAAATATTTTTCGGGTCCCAGGCCAAGTAACCATAACCGCCAGCATCTTTAGAGGCTTGGATTTGCTTTCTAATCATCGAAGCGGTATAGACGGCTTCCAAGTCGAAATCTTGAATCCAGGGCCTAATTTTGGCTCGTATTGGAGTGCTGGAGGCGATTCTCTCATTGGCGGTCTTCACTGCTTTAGAGATGATTTCATAAGGGTGATCAGCCGGGTTACTAAAGCCTAAATAGCCATTAGGATAATGGGAAGGATAAACCATGGGACAGACATAATCAAAATAAGGCGTGGCGTTTTCCAGGAGTTGACCGATATTCATATCATTTTTGACGGTGGTGGTTAGTCCAAACAAATCAACTGAGGTATAGGCCGGCTCATTGATCAATTCTTTAGCGAAAAAAGCAAAAAACTTTCTTAGGACATCGGCCTTAGTGCCTTCATTATTCCATTTCGGAAAAACCATCGTTGAGATGGCACCATCAGAAGGAAAACGAACATAGTCCAAGTTAACTTCATCAAAGCCTAGGCCAATAGCTTCTTTGGCAATCTCAGTGTGGTATTTCCAGACAGCGGAATTGGCGGGGTCTAACCAGCTTAAACCTTTTCTGTCTTGCCAAATTTTGCCAGTGTTTTTATTTTGGACTGCCCAGGCAGTTTTTTTACTCGACAATTCCGGGTCTTGAAAAACAGCGATTCGAGCTATGGTGTAGATATTATTTTGATGAAATTTATCAATTACTCCTTTCAAGTCTTTAATTTTAATCTGTTCTAATTTTAATTCATTAACCATGGGAATATTACTATCATAACTTAAATAACCGGAGTAGTCTTTGATGTCAATTACCACCGCATTAATCTTAGTGCCTTTAATGCCAGTAATTATTTTATCCACTTTAGTAGGGCTGCCACCGGAATAAGCGGTAAGGTAAAGGCCAAAAATTTCTTTAGGTTTGGCCTTTACCCTTTTGACGGGCTCAACTTTATTTTTACTAGTAGTTGTGGCATTACCTAAGTCATTAGCCTCAGCGATTTTCATTTTGTTAATTTTGACTATCGGGACTGAAATAGTTAGCCACAAAAAAACTACCATTACAGCCAGAAGGATTATAAGGGGTAATAATTTAGGGTGCTCAAGGCGCCAGTTGTTATTTTTCATAATATTAATTTAGCATTATTTCTGGGTTTTGTCTAAAATTTAAAAGGAAGACATTTTTTGTCTTCCTTTTTTATTGGTAGTATTCTTCTATTCTTTTGGTTATCTGTCTGACCTTCAATTCGTCTGATAATTTAGATGAGATAATATCAGTGAAGCTTAGGGCTTGCCCGATAATTACTTGGCCGTGATGACCGGAACTAATTTGGCCATATTTAAAACCAACCTGAACTGGCATAATGGGGCTAATTCCCTCTATTCTAATGGGGATAATAAAATCTGGTTTAGCCTGGAGAATAGTCCAAGCGGCACCCCTCTTACATTTTCCAATTGAACCATCTCTGGTTCTGGTACCCTCAAAGAATAATAATAAATTCCAGCCTCTTTTTATAATCTGACAATAGCCATCAATTTGATTCTTCATATCTTCTTTGGTCTTTATATTCCGATCGGTTGGAATATTTTTTAATAGACTAAAAAAGAATTTAGCGAAGCCATGATCTAAAAAATTTTTTCGGTCGGGAGCATTCCAGGGAATATTTTTCTGACGCAGTAATAGTTCTCGGCAATTAATTAGACTAATTCCAATCAGGAGTGAGTCTATGAGAGTTTGGTGGTTTGATATATATAGAATTTTAGTCTTTCGGGGCAAATTACTTTTACCAGTAAACATAATTCTATTTTTGATCTTGAAAATATAAACTCCCAGGAGGTACATCAGCCAGAAAAGAAGGTACTGTAAGATAGCCTTTACTATTGTTTTCATAGAACGATTTTTGGTTATCAATACTTTAATCAATAATCGCTCAGACGTCAATAGAATGGGAAAAAAGTGGTATTTGGCCAATAAAAAAAGGGGTTTTTAGCCCCTTTTATTTTTAAAGGGTAATTCCCTTTAATTCGTCAATTAATTCTTTAATGCTCACAATTTGTTTGATTCTGTGAGCATTGGATCCAACGATGAATACTTCTTCCTCGTCGGAATACTCGGCAGCACCCAGTAGTCCAGCGCATAAGCAGAAATATTTTTCTGGCATATTTTTAGCTAAACAAATTGTGCTATTGCCATCCTTATCCTTCTGTAATAAATATTTTTTATCACAAACAGGAGGCGCTGATCCTTTTAGAAATGATTGATACCTCGGAGACTGTTTCAAAATTCGAAGTGGAAATTGACAGGGCGATTGCTCCACCATAATAATGTCGTCTTCTCGGCAGTCTACTAGGACTTGTTTAAATTTGGCCGAGGCTTTGTTTTCGTTAGTTCCTAAAAATCTAGTGCCCATTTGAACTCCATCAGCTCCAAGGTTAATAAACCTTTGAATATCTTTTCTATCAAATATTCCACCTGCTACAATCACGGGAAAATCACCATGCTTTTGGGCAAAATCTTTTATGGGCGGGAATATTACCTCCAATTGATGTTCGGGGCTATCAATCTCGCTGATTTTATGCCCGTTATGTCCGCCGCATTTTGGTCCGGCAACAACGACAGCATCAGGTCGATAGTGATGCCATTTTTCCCATTTGCTACAGATTAATTCTAGGGCCTTCAGGGATGATACTATCGGAATTAAAGCCGTATCTCCGAGATTTTTTACCCCAGGCAGATACATTGGCAAACCAGCTCCAGAGATAATGAAGTCGGCTCCGGCATCTACCGCTGCCTGAGCGGCGACCTCTCTGTCCTGTTGCAAGAAAGTCATTATATTGACGCCTACCGGTCCATTATTGCTAATTTGCTTAGCCTTGGTTACTTCGTAGACCACGGCGTCGTAAGTATTAACTTTTTTTCCCAGTTCCCGGGAAACAAATCGATCAATTCCGGCAGTTGAAATTATTCCCGGGATGTTTTCAGAGGCGGCGGCGCCGGCGAATTCACCCAAGGTTATTCCCGCCCCCATAGCGCCGGGATAAAAATCATGTGGCAATTTCTTGTCTTTTATTGTTAAAGCCATTTATTTGGTCCTCCTATTTTTTGGTTTATATTCATTTTTTAAATAACAAATTTATTGTTAAAATATTATAATAAAGTCCATAAAAAGTCAAATATTAATGGGGTTAGGGTAACAAAAAACCGCCCAGATAAATCTGGACGGTTTTTTGTGGATAGATGTATTAAGCGCGTCTAACGTTTACTGCATTCATACCCTTTGGAGATCTCTCTGACTCAAAAGTCACAGCGTCGCCCTCACGTAATTCGTTGAATTGGACATCAACCAAAGCATTGCTATGGAAGAATAAATCCTTTTCTTCGCCTTCTGGAGCGATAAAGCCAAAACCTTTGTCAGTCAGCTTTTTGATGATACCTTTCATGGTTTTTCAAAGCTAATTAATAAAGCCGCAATTCTATACGTATTTGAAAATCGACTACTTTTCGTTTCATAGTAACTTGCTAAAACAACTATAACATACAATCAGAAAGTAGTCAAATGGCTGTTTGCTTAGGCTTTATCAGTATTCCTGAGCTCTTGTAATTGTTTTTTAAGTTCAATCATCTTATTTTCTCGGTTGATCATAAATTTATTTAACTTCTCCATTTCTTTGATTTTCTGATCTAGCTCACTCGTTCTTTGTTTGATTAACTCTTCTTGGCTAGATTTTAGTTTTTCTAGTTCGGCCGTTCTAGTTTTAATCTTTTGCTCTAGGTCTAAATTAATTGTT
>PFAQ01000052.1:23374-38288 GCA_002778645.1 Candidatus Falkowbacteria bacterium CG10_big_fil_rev_8_21_14_0_10_39_9 | reverse complement strand
GAGAATATGGCAATCAATTAATTAAATCGGGTATGACCATTCTCACTCACTGCAATGCTGGTTCCTTGTCAGCTATTTGGTTTGGGACAGCGACAGCGCCGATCTTTCAGGCCGTCTTGGCAGGGAAGGATATTAAGGTGCGGCTGGATGAAACTCGACCTTGGCTCCAAGGTTCTCGCCTGACAGCCTGGGAGATGGACAGAGCTGGGATTGATTATACGGTTAATATTGATTCCGCCTCGGGTTATCTGATGAGTCATGGTTTGGTTGACATGGTGATTGTGGGAGCTGACAGAATTGCTGCAAATGGCGATGTAGCCAATAAAATCGGGACTTATCCGTTAGCCTTGATGGCGCGGGAGCATGGCATTCCTTTTTATGTTGCCGCCGTGTCAGCAACGATTGATTTTACTCTTAAAACTGGTTCTGGAATCAAGATAGAAGAGCGCAGCGGTAATGAGATTCTGCGTGATATTCGCTATAAATATGAGCCAATTGCGCCTCGCAGTGCCAAATCGTTTAATCCGGTCTTCGATATGACTCAGGCAAGTTTAATTACTGGCATAATTACCGAATATGGAATTTTTAAGCCAGGGGACTTAAAGCTGATTTCAAAATAATTTTATTAATGTGTCAAGGGCCTAATCAATTTTGGGCTTATCCTCTTGACAAAGGGGCGAGACGTGGCTATAATAAAGTCATTATTAGATTAGAAAAATATTAATAATTTTTTAGGAAATAAACTTTGATAAGGTAGGGGCGTATCAGCCATACGCTTTTTAAGTCTTTATCAATTTTTTTTGCGTTAATGTCAAACAAAGAAAACCCGGTTTTAGATTCGAAGGAATTTATTGAAACCGAAGGAGAAGTTCTAGAGTTAATGCCATCAGCTACTTTTAAAGTAGCGTTGGCTAATGGCCATGAAATTTTAGCTCATTTATCCGGCAAGATGCGGATGAACAAGATTAAAATTCTTCCTGGCGACCGCGTTAAGATTCAGATTAGTCCCTATGATTTATCCAAGGGCAGAGTTACTTATCGTTTATAAACATATTGAAATAATTTAAAATCGCTCATAGTCTCGGTTTTACGGGTTATGTGAGGATTATAATTTGATTATGAAAGTTAGAGCCAGCGCTAAGCCAATTTGTAAAGAATGTAAAGTTGTCCGTCGTAAGGGCCGGGTTTATGTTATCTGTAAAAATCCTAAGCATAAGCAAAGACAGGGATAATTAATAATATTAATTTTTTTAAATTTTATGGCAGTAAGAATAGCCGGCGTGACCATCCCGACCGAGAAAAGAGTGGTAATCGCCTTAACTTATATTTTTGGCATCGGGAATACTAAGGCCGCTAAAATTTTAGCGAGCGCTAAAATTAATCCTTCCACTCGAGTTAATGATTTGAGTGATGAGGAGGTTAATAAAATAAGAGAAATAATTGAAAAACACAATTTAGTGGAAGGTGATTTGCGGCGCGATACTGCTTCTAATATTAAACGTCTGAAAGAAATCGGATCACTGCGAGGTTCTCGTCATGCTAAAAATTTGCCAGCTCGAGGACAGAGAACTAAGACCAACAGCCGTACTGTCCGGGGTAATAAACGAGTAACCATGGGTTCAGGACGGGCTAAATCAGCTCAGAAGACCTAATAATTTAAAATAATAAAATAAAAATTTAAATATGGCAGAAGAAAAGAAAAAACAGAAGGAGGAAACCACTACTGTGGCCACCCCTGAAACCAATGAAGATGATACCTCGGGTGCAGATTTGGCATCGGAGGATCTTATTGCTGTTGCAGAAGAAGAAGAAGAAGATGAGACGGAAGAAAGTATGACTCAGATTATGTCCATTGACGAAGAATTACCCGAGGAAATTAAACAAAAATTAGAAAAAAATAAACAAGCTCGAGCTAAAAAAAAGTTAGTGAAGAAAAAGAAGCGTAAAGTAGTCAAAACTATTAAGTCAGGTAAGGCGTTTATTAACGCCACTTATAATAACACTATTTTATCTTTAACTGATAATAATGGTGACGTTATTTCTTGGGCTAGTGCTGGTTTAGCTGGTTTTAAGGGGGCTAAGAAGGCCACTCCTTATGCTGCTCAAATTATTACCAAAATTGCGGTTCAGAAAGCTAAGGAAGAATACGGCTTGGAAGAAGTCAAGGTTTTTGTTTCCGGTGTCGGTACTGGCCGAGAAGCGGCTATTCGCGCTTTGAATGCTAATGGCTTGAATGTGACCGCCATTAAGGATGTTACTCCACTCCCACATAATGGTTGTCGCCCTAAGAAACCAAGACGGGTTTAGTTAATTATTTATATAAAATTATTATATGGGAAAAAATTTAGCGCCAAAATGTAAGCAATGTCGTCGTTTGGGAGAAAAATTACTTCTGAAAGGCGATCGTTGTCTAACGCCAAAATGCGCCATGGTGACTCGTAATTATGCCCCTGGTATGCATGGCCCAAAAGGCAAGAAGAGATCCAGCGATTATGGTTTACAATTAGCCGAAAAACAAAAGGCTCGGAGGATTTATGGTTTAATGGAAAAACAATTTCGTTTAACTTTTGATAAAGCTCGTCAGCAAACTGGGGATACTGGTAAGAATTTTTTGAAATTTTTAGAAATGCGTTTAGACAATGTGGTCCACCGGACTGGCCTTGGTGCTTCCCAGACTCAAGCTCGACAATTGGTTAATCATGGTCATTTTACCGTTAATAATCGCAAAGTTGATGTGCCTTCCTTCATCGTCAAGATTGGTGATGTGATTAGAATTAAAAAGGCTAGTGCTAAAAATCGTCATTTTAGAGAATTGGGAGAAAAGATGAAAAAGATGGAATTACCAAGTTGGTTGCATTTTGATGCTTCTGATCTTTCTATTAAAGTTTTACACGAACCAGGAGAAAATGATATGCCGAAGAATGTTAATGTTCAAATGATCATTGAGTTCTACTCCAAGTAATCATTGGCTTCATTAAAATAATTAATTAATTGTTAAATTGCTAAATTATTTTTTAAAGATAATTTAACATTCAACAATTTAACAATTTATTTATGGAAAAAATTTCTCTACCTAAAAAAATTGAATTCAAAGACGGTGAACAGCTCCATGAGGGGATGGTGATTGTTGAGCCTTTATATCCTGGTTATGGCATGACTTTAGGCAATTCTTTACGTCGTGTTTTACTGTCTTCTTTGCCTGGCGCTGCGGTAGTCGGTGTCAAAATTAAGGGTGCTAGTCATGAATTTATGGCTACCCCTAATATTAAGGAAGATGTTTTGGAAATTGTTTTAAACTTAAAGCAATTACGTTTCAAGATGCACAGTGAAGAAGAAATTAAATTAGAATTATCTGTTTCTGGTAAGAAGTCCGTTAAGGCTTCAGATATTACCAAAAATAGTCAGGTAGAAATTATTAATCCAGACTTGGTTTTAGCTACTATTACTGATCCAGCCGGTAATTTGAATATGGATATCTATATTCGTCCTGGTCGTGGTTATCAATTGTCAGAAGGTGATAAGAAGGCTAGTAATGAAATTGGTTATATTGAAGTTGATGCTATTTTTTCCCCTATCTTGGCTGTTTCCAGCAATGTGGAAAACGTCCGAGTTGGTAAGATGACTAACTGGGATAAATTGATTGTGAATATCAAGACCGATGGTACTATTACCTACGAAGAGGCTTTTAAAGAGTCCACTCAGATTTTAATTGACCAGTTCAATTCTTTGTTAGCTAGTCCAGAAATAATTCCAGCCAAAGAAACCGAAGTAGTAGAAGCGGTTGAGGTGAAAGAGATTAAGGAGGAAGTGAAAGAAAAGAAAACTAAAAAGGTTAAGAAATAATTTATATAATAATTCCTGAAAGGTATGCGACATAAAAATAAGGTAAAAACCCTGGATCGACCCAAAGACGAGCGTGAGCTGATGCTTCGTAACATGGCTTCTAGCGTTTTACTATATGAAAAAATCACAACTACTGAGGCCAAGGCTAAGGTAGTTAAGCCATTGGTGGAAAGATTAATTACTATTGCTAAGACGGGTAATTTAAATTCTCGCCGAAAATTGATCCAAATTCTTTTACAAAAGAAGGCGGTTAAGAAATCAATGGAAGTTTTAGGGGAGAGATATAAAACTAGAAATGGTGGCTATACTCGTATTATCAGATTAGGCAATCGCGAAGGCGATGGGGCTAAGATGGTACAATTAGAATTGGTCTAATAATTTTAATACTATGAAAAATATTGAACGAAAACTTCATAAAATTGATGCTACCGATCAAGCCATCGGTCGGATGGCGACTCGAATCGCAACCTTATTACGAGGTAAGAATAAAGCTACTTATCAACCTAATTTAGATGAGGGTGATATTGTCGAGGTTTCTAACATTAAATTTGCTAAATTTACCGGCAAGAAATTAAATCAGAAACTATATTACCGTTTTACCGGTTATCCAGGTGGCCTGCGCACCAAGAAGATGTCTGATGTTATGAAAGCTAAGCCGGAGATTGTGCTCCAGAAAGCAGTTCGGGAGATGTTACCTCCAACCAGATTGCGCCCAGGTATGATGAAAAGATTAATTATTAAATAAAATACGACTAATAATATGGTAGAAAAAAAGACTGTAAAAAAAGTCGCCAAACCGGTGGTTAAGAAAAAAGAAGTGGAAAATAAGGTTGAGGCCGCTGATTTTTCTGGTAAATATATTCAAGCTATTGGTCGCCGTAAAACTGCCGTGGCCCAGGTTCGTCTGTATGAAGACGGCAAGGGTGCGATGGTAGTCAACGGTATCAAATTGAGCAAATATTTTCTGGGTGATCTAGCTGCCAACGCCACTCAAGCTTTGAGATTGACCAGCCATTTACGTGACTTCAATGTTTCTGTTATCACTCGTGGTGGTGGCAAATCAGGTCAAATGGAAGCGGTTAGACATGGAATTTCCCACGCTTTATTAAAATTTGATGAGAATAATCGAGAAGTGTTAAGCACTGCTGGACTTTTGACTCGAGATAAACGTGAGGTCGAAAGAAAGAAACCAGGTTTACGCAAAGCGCGTAAGGCCCCGCAGTGGTCCAAACGTTAATCTCCATTACTTCAAAGATAATAAAAAAGTCCTTCCATTCGGAGGGACTTTTTTTATTTTGTTTGGTTTTTCTAGTTTCTTTTGGCGGAAATTTCTTCCCACAACATAGCTGATCTACGTTCAGCTCTTTTGGGGAAGATTTTTTCCCAGAGTTCATCTGATTTTACTAAAAACATTAATATTAGGAATGATCCAACTGTTTTTATTAATACTAAGAAATTCTTCATGGTTTGTATTTTTTTTGGTTTACAATTAATTTAATTACTTTTTAAACCATTGATTGCTCCAGGGCTTAAAGGGTAATTAAATTAACCATGAAATTAAATGAACTACAGTGTTCTAATGATATCATATTTTCGGTTCGGTGTCAATTAGGGGCTAAAATAAAGGTGTTTTGAGGTGGTTGATGGTATTTATGGGAAGCCTATAATATTACTATGACAATAACTGCCCAATAATTTAATAAGATTGCTTTGAAGGAAGACGTCCTTAGATTGGAAGAGAAGATTAAGGAGATTAATAAAATAATCTCTCAAACTTTAGATTCATTGGATGGTTTGGGGTATAAAACGAATACAATTAATATCTTTAAAAAATATGAGTAAAAAAAACATTTTATTTTATTTGCTGGCGGTCATTGTTGTGGCTGGATCGGTCGCTATCTTCAATCTTTATAATCGTTCAAATCAGGGAAAAACTACGGAGATTAATACTCTTCTAGCAAAAGTGACAGCAGAAGAGATAATTAAAGGGTCTGATGGAGTGATTATTGGTACTGTTAAAGATTTGAGAGCAACTAAAGCGCCTTCTAGTTTGCGCGCTGAGGAAGGGGATATCGTCACCAATGTCAGTATTGCTGTGGAAAAGTATCTATCCAATCCTAAAAATTTGTCTCTGACAAATATCACTGTCCAGGTCGTGGGTGGAACAATTGGCAAAGAAACTATGATCGCCGAAGACTCCCCCGACTTTGAGGTAGGGCAAAAGGTGTTAGTATTTTTGAAGCAGGGCAGTAACGGCGTTTTTACTGTTTACGGCTGGTCTCAGGGCAAATATACTGTGACTAATGACAAAATAGCCGGCAGCGAGAAAGAACAAGAGATCTTTAAGGGCATCTTCGGTAAAGAATTAACAATTAATGAATTGGAGCAGAAGATAAGTTCTCTATCTTCATCTTCAAAAGACATTAAATAAGTGGTTTTTAACTAAAAAAGTAGGCATAAAAATGTCTACTTTTTTGTTTTCCTGAATTTTTTGCTATAATTAAGCTATATGGAAAATTTACTCAAGAAAATAGAAGAGCTCCGAGAGCGCTTTTTGAAGATAAGGCTGCTTTTGGATATTGATGGTCAGATAACCGAAAGTCGGGAAAAGAAGCGTCTAATGTCTGATTCTGGCTTCTGGAACGACCGGGAGCAGGCCGTTGTGATTGGTAAGCGAGTGGAAGAATTAGATAGTGAAATTAAGCGTTGGGATGACATGGAAAAAGGTATTAGTGACTTGGAGGCTCTGGTGGCTTTAGCCCAAGAAGAAGGCGATGATTCCTTTTATGATGAGTCGCTTATAAAATATGATGAGCTGTTGCAGCAGTTTAACGACCTAGAATTCTTGGCTCTATTCTCAGACAAATATGATCCGAGCAATGTTATTCTTTCTATTCATGCTGGAACTGGCGGGGTAGACGCTCAAGACTGGGCGAGTATTCTGGAGCGAATGTATTTACGCTTCGCTGAGCAAAAAAAGTATACGGTGGAAATTATCGATCACAATGCGGGAACTGAAGCGGGAATAAAAAGTGTTTCGATGCGGATTACCGGCCGTTTTGCCTATGGTTATCTAAAAAGTGAAAATGGTATGCATCGCCTAGTCAGAATTTCTCCTTTTGATTCAGAATCAATGCGTCATACTTCTTTTGCCTTAGTAGAAGTTATTCCGGAATTACCCGAGACTGAAGATGTGATTATCAAAGATGATGATCTTAGAATTGACTTCTACCACTCTTCCGGTCCGGGAGGACAAAATGTGAACAAGACTTCTTCGGCGGTGAGATTGGTTCATCTCCCGACTAATATTATTGTGACCTGTCAGAGCGAGAGATCTCAGCATCAAAATCGAGAAATTGCTATGAAGGTGCTCAAGGCGCGACTGCATCACTTAGAACAAGAGAAGCGTGGCCAGGAAGAGAAACAACTTAAGGGTGAAACCCAGAAGGCTGGCTGGGGAAAACAAATTCGCTCTTATGTAATGCAACCTTATCAATTAGTGAAAGATCATCGAACAGATCACGAAACAACGGAGATTGATAAAGTCTTAAATGGGGATTTAACTGGCTTTATGGAGGCTTATCTCAGATGGCTGAAGAAATAGATTAATTTTTACCAATGAAAAAGGAGCTAACATTAGTTGGCTCCTTTTCTTTTTGGTTTTAAACTTTTCTCTTTTTCTTTTAATTGATCTAAAATTTTTTGAGAAGTTGCCAACTGACCTTTTAAGCCTAAGTTTTTGTTAACAAATTCTTTAATTTATTTTTCGGTTAACAACGTTTTTTCTTCTTCAAAAGCCGTTAAATGTGCATCTCTCAGGTTTTCAATAAAATTAATTACTTCCTTTAATTTTTGAATTACCTCTGTCAAAAACAGTTCTGAGCGAGTCATAGTTAAAAGTTTTTTGGCTTCATTAGTGTAATTAATTAAATTGATATATTTGTGATGAGCAATGTTGTTTTTGTTTCCAAAAAAAAGATTTTTTTGGAAACCAATTGATTTTGAGAATATCATTTTATTTATTTTTTATGGAACGATTTAATTACTCCAAGATTACAATGTTTATTATATTATGTCAACTGATACCTATGGTTTAATTATATTTTAGGGATTTTTTAGGATTTTTTAATATTATATAGGCTATAATAGAAGCCATGAAAAAATATTCTAAGTTTCTCATCTGGGCTTCCTTGGGTTTTGTGGTTGGTATCTTGTTCGCTCCGCTTGTTAATTTGGGGAGGCTTAGTTTATGTTTATCTATTATCTTTTTATTTTCATTCCTCTTGTTCTGTCGCTTCAATCGTCTTCGTCTATTATTTTTATTTAGCGCTTTTTTCTGTCTGGCTCTTTGGCGCTACCATCTTTGGATTCCATCTGACTTGGCTAAATATAATGGTCAGAAGGTAAATATGACTGGAGCAGTTTGCGAAGAACCAGACAGAAGGAGTGGTAGCGAAAAAATATTATTATGCCTAGAGGGTGGCAAAGTTTTAGTTAGTACTGGGCTCTATCCGCAATATTATTATGGTGACGTCTTGGATTTTACCGGGATGTTAAAAGCGCCGGAGCCCATTGAAGATTTTCGCTATGATTATTATTTGGCGCGCTATGGAATTTATTCCCTGAGTTATCAGCCGTACCTAAAGAAAGTTGGAGAGGGCGGGGGATTTGATAATTGGTTTTTTCGTCAGCTATTTAATCTCAAAAAGCACCTATTTGAAGTAATTAACGAGGGGATGCCAGAGCCGGAAGCAGGACTCGGTAATGCTTTGATTTTGGGTTATAAACGGACGGTGAGCGACGCTAATCTGGATAAGTTCTCGATTATTGGCCTCTCGCACATGATTGCTATTTCTGGGACTCATATTACGATGCTCGCGGCGATGGCGATGAAGTTCCTATTATTATTTCGGTTGCGGCGAAAAAGAGCTTTCTATTTATCAATTATTTTATTATTCCTCTATGTCCTTTTAACTGGCTGGCAGGCCTCAGCTGTTCGGTCGCTGATCATGGGAGGTCTGGCGCTCTGGGCAACTTGTTTTGGTAAGGATGTCAGAATCGAGCTCACCTTGGCGGTGAGTGCCTTGGTGATGCTGTTATTTAATCCAACACTACTGCGCGATGACTTGGGATTTCAATTATCATTTTTAGCGATGCTGGCTCTAATTTATATTTATCCGATTGGAGATTATTTTGGCCAGAAGTTTTTGGGGAAGAGGCGAGGGTTGAAATTAATTTGGGACGTCCTCAATGTTACTATCGCAGCGCAACTAGTGACGGCGCCAATCTCTTTGATTAATTTTGGTAGGTTTTCTGTTATTGCACCTTTGGCTAATATTTTGGTGCTCTGGACTTTTCCATTTCTGATGGGTGCTTTAATTTTAGCTCTGTTTTTTTCTAGTCTTATTCCGGTGTTGAGTTGGCTTTGGTTTTGGCCGTCATATTGTCTATTGCGCTATCAATTTATGATGACTGATATCTTGGCGAAAGTTCCTTACGCCGCTATTGATAGTTCTAGCTGGAATTGGGCTTGTGGCTGGATCTATTATTTTATTCTATTTATTTTAGTCTTAATTCTATATTATCGATTGGTGAAAATAAAAAAACCGGCCTAACGCCGGTTCTTTTATTATGCTAATTTCTTTGGTGCTTTTCTGGGAGTTTTTACTCTTGGTTCTTTTTCCATAGTGCGCATGCAAGAAGTACATAGCTTTACTTTAATACCGCCAACATTTCTGATCTGTAGATTGATATTCTGACGTTTCAGAGTCTGACGTTTAGAGTGGGAACGCGTTGCACCCTTAGTTGATCCGCGTCCGCACAAGTCACATTTTTTTGCCATAGGATTATAAAAGCACAGACTAGCTGCGCTATCTTTTAATTTATTTTTGTTGATCTTTTGGTATAGTAACACCCTTTGATAAAAATATCAAGACGTGCTAGACTGGACAGTAGTTTAAATAAAAAGAGCCTATGATTTATCTATTTGAGATAATTATTTTAGTGTTTTCAGCCATTATTCATGAATATATGCATGGCTTTATGGCTGACCACTTAGGAGACACCACCGCTAAGGATGCCGGACGTTTAACCCTTAATCCGATTCCACACATCGATTTATTCGGTTCAATTTTGCTTCCGCTTTTGATGGTGATTTCTGGTAGTGGGATTATTTTTGGTTGGGCCAAGCCGGTACCATTCAACCCTTATCGTTTACGCGATCAAAAGTATGGCGCGGCTAAGGTAGCACTAGCTGGTCCCATGGGAAATTTAATTCTAGCAGTGATGTTTGCTCTGGTCTTACGTTTATTTCCTGGTTTAGATGGCACTCTGGCTTCTTTCTTAGGACTGATTGTTTATATCAATATCATGTTGATGGTTTTTAACTTATTACCAATTCCACCCCTTGATGGCTCTAAGGTGTTGGCGGCTTTTTTACCAGCCAAGGTTCAGACCAAGTTTTTCGAATTGGAACGTTATGGCTTGCTTCTGGTTCTATTTTTTGTTTTATTCGCCTCTAATCTTATCAGTCCGATAATTAATTGGTTATTCCAATTATTAACTGGTTATTAATTTTATGTATTCCACGGCTCATCTAGCAGCTGGTTTAATTATTGGAAAGTTAACCGGGGATTATCCCACAGCTATTATTAGTGCGGTAGCGATTGATTTAGATCACTTGATCCCGTACACCCAAAAGAACATTCTTTTTAACCTTAAGAAAATACTTCGCTCAGCTAAAAGTACTCATGATAGTGCTCGGAGCTATTTACATAGTTTTATCGTTTTCCCTCTTCTAACTGGACTGGTGATGCTGTTTAATTTTAAGGTGGGTCTGGTCTTCGGTTTGGGCTATTTAAGCCATTTTTTGCTGGATGCAATTGATGATGACGACTTCTATCCTTTTTTTCCTTGGCGGAATTTTAATACCAAGGGTTTTATCGGTTATTACTCACGAGCTGAATTTATTTTTACAATTATTCTGTTTGGAGTTTATTTTCTGATCTAATTGTGGGCAGAGTAATTTTTTGCCCTTGACTTTATCTTTAGTTTTTGATAAATTTGGTGGAGTAAGAAAAATATCCTGATTATTCGGGATTTTATTTAATTTACCAATAAATTGGAGCAGATTTCATAATTCGCAATAAAATATTATGCCAACAATGAATCAATTGGTTCGCAAGGGCCGTGTTATTAAAAGCAAAAGAACAAAAACTTTGGCTTTGCATACTCGTCTAGACTCCCTTCATCGCAAGAAGAAGGTAGATGCTAAAGGCGCTCCTTTTAAACAAGGTGTTTGTTTGAAGGTGACTACTATGACTCCCAAGAAGCCTAACTCCGCTTTACGGAAGATCGCTCGGGTTCGTTTGTCCAATGGTATGGAAGTTACGGCTTACATTCCAGGTATGGGACATAACTTACAGGAGCATTCCATCGTTTTGGTGAAGGGTGGTAAGACTAAAGATTTGCCTGGTGTTCGTTACAAGGTAATCAGAGGTGTCTTTGATGCTCAGGGCGTTGAGGCTCGTCGTCAGGGAAGAAGTTGCTATGGTGCTAAGAAACCAAAGAAATAATTAATAAAAATTTATAATATTTAGAACTTCTATCTTTACTTATAGCTGAGTAACGAAAGATAAATAAAAATTATGCGTGGAAAACCAGCGCCTAAGAGAAAAATCGAAGGCGACCTAAAATATAATGATAAGAGTATTGCTAAGTTCATCAACTATTTGATGATTGATGGCAAGAAGAGTGTTTCCCAAAAAATCGTTTACGAGGCTTTCAATATTATCAAGGATAAAACCAAGCAAGATCCGCGCCATGTTTTTAATAAGGCCATCAAGAAGGTTTCACCTTTGGTGGAAGTCCGGGGTAAGCGAGTTGGTGGTGCCAATTATCAGGTTCCGGTTCAAGTTAGAGGCGAACGTCGTTTCTATTTGGGCTGTCACTGGATGATTAACTCCGCCCATGATCGTCGGGGCCATTCTATGGAAGAGAAGTTAGCCACTGAAATTTTGGATGCTAGTAATGGTGAGGGCGCCGCTATTAAGAAACGAGAGGCTGTCCACAAGATGGCTGAAGCTAATAAGGCTTTTGCTCATTTTTCACGATAATTTTGCAATAAATTTTAACCGTCTCGGTTGGAATTTATTTTTTATAACAAGTAAAACTATATAAATAACCATAAATATAAAATTTATGCCCAGGGATTATTCATTAGATAAAATCAGAAATATTGGTATCATGGCTCACATTGATGCCGGTAAAACTACTTTTACTGAGCGTGTTTTGTTCTATACTGGGAAAAAACATAAAATCGGTGAAGTGCATGAAGGTGCCGCTGAAATGGATTGGATGGATCAGGAAAAAGAACGTGGCATTACTATCACTTCGGCTGCCACGACTTGTTTTTGGCGAGATAATAAGATTAATATTATCGATACTCCTGGACACGTTGATTTTACCGTGGAAGTGGAGCGTTCACTGCGTGTTTTAGACGGTGCGATTGCTGTTTTTGATGGCCAAGCCGGGGTTGAACCACAGTCTGAAACTGTTTGGCGTCAAGCTGATAAATACAATGTGCCACGCTTATGTTTCATCAATAAGATGGATAAAATGGGAGCTGACTTTTATATGAGTTTGGATTCTATCCAAACTAGACTTAACTCCAGAGCTTTTGCCATTCAATTACCAATCGGAGCTGACTCTAGCTTCTCTGGTTTAATTGATTTATTGGAACAAAAAGCTTATAAATTTGAAGGTAATTTTGGTGAAAAAATTGTGGAAATTGCTATTCCGGAAGACATGCAAGCTGATGTCGAAAAATATCGCTCTTTGGCTGTGGAAAGAATTGCTGAATTTAATGACTCTTTAACTGAGAAATATTTGAATGGTGAGGAAATCACTGTCGAAGAATTGAAAGTGGCTTTAAGAAAGGGCGTAATTGCCAATGGTGCTTATCCAGTTTTATGCGGTACTGCTTTACAGAATATCGGCGTCCAAATGGCGCTCGATGCAGTTTGCGATTATTTGCCATCACCACTGGATGTCCCGGAATTACAGGGAACTGAGGTGCGAGATGAGACTAAGCAGGTGGAAATAAAACCTAACGACAGTGCTCCTTTTGTTGGTTTAGCCTTCAAGATTGCGACCGATCCTTTTGTGGGTAAATTATGTTTTGTTCGCGTTTATCAAGGTGTCCTCGCTTCCGGTTCTTATATTGTTAATTCTAGTACTGGTAATAAAGAACGGGTTGGTCGTTTAGTCCGGATGCATGCTAATCACCGAGAGGAGGTGAAAGAAATCTTTGCTGGTGATATTGCAGCGGTTATCGGCCTTAAAGATACTACTACTGGTAATACTTTATGCGCCGAAGATTTCCCAATTTTACTGGAGTCAATTAAATTCCCAGAGCCAGTTATCAAGATTGCGGTAGAACCTAAGACCAAGGTGGACCAAGAAAAGATGGGCGTGGCTTTAGCCCGTCTGGCTGAAGAAGATCCAACTTTTAGAGTGGAAACCGACGAAGAAACTAGTCAAACCTTAATCTCCGGTATGGGAGAATTACATTTGGAAATTATTGTTGATCGCATGAAGCGAGAATTTGGTGTTGAAGCTAACGTGGGCAAACCTCAAGTATCATATCGCGAAACCATTAGAGAAAAAGCTGAGGCCCAAGGTAAGTATGTTAAGCAGTCCGGTGGTCGCGGCCAATATGGTGATTGTTGGTTACGAGTTGAGCCTTTTCAGGAAGAAGGTAAGAGTTTTGTCTTTGCTGATGAGGTCAAGGGTGGTGCTATTCCCCGAGAATACATTCCAGCCATTGAAAAAGGTGTTAAAGAAGCTTTGACTTCTGGTGTTTTAGCTGGTTATCCAATCGTTGATGTCAAAGTTACCGTTTTTGATGGTAGCTATCACGAGGTTGATTCTTCCGAATTAGCTTTTAAGATGGCCGCTATCTTTGGTTTTAAAGACGCTGTGCAAAAAGCTAAACCAGTATTATTAGAGCCAGTTATGAAGGTAGAAGTTACTACTCCAGAAGACTATATGGGCAATATTATTGGTGATTTGAACGCTAAACGGGGTCAAATTGATGAAATGGTAGATCGTCCTAATAGTATTAAATTAATCCGAGCTAAAGTGCCTTTAGCGGAAATGTTTGGTTATTCTACCTCACTGCGTTCTATGAGCCAAGGCCGAGCTAATTATGCGATGGAATTTTTAAAATATGCTGAGGTTCCTAGAAATATCTTAGAACAAATTAAGGAAAAAGTTGGTAAATAGAGTAATTCTAGAAAACTGTTAACTTTTATCAATATGTCAAACAAATTGCAAAAAGTAATGAGATTAGCTAGAAAAACCGGTGATCGGATTGTCGTTTTTGATAATAATGAGCCGGACAATTCTTTTGTGATTATGCCCCTCGAAGAATATGAAGATATTATTGGCCTAAGCGAGGGAAACGGGGAAAACTCTAACTTGACACAGGAGAAAATAACTGATAAAATAGAAAGCAGTGGCCAGAATAAAATTTGGAAAAATGATCATAATTTTCCCAAAGAAAACATTTATTCCAGTGGTCAAATTCTAAATAATCGTTATAAGGGAAATAATAACTGGAGCATCCCTAAATCTGTTAAGGCAGCGGCAGTCGAAAATGATGATGAAATCCAGGAATAGTTCTAATTTTGTAGTTATAATTTAGTTAATAAAAATTAAAATAATTAAACGACTGGTTGTCGTCAGACAAATAACCTCTCTAAAGAGGGGGTCGTGAAGCAAAAACATGGCAGAAGTATTTCAAAGAACCAAACCCCATGTCAACGTCGGTACTATTGGACACGTTGATCATGGCAAGACTACCTTAACCGCTGCGATTTTAGCCGTGGTTAATGCGCAAGGTATGAAGGCTAGCATCAAGGGCGTTAACGATATCGATAACGCTCCAGAGGAAAAATCTCGTGGTATTACCATTGCTACCTCTCACCAAGAGTATGAAACTGCAGCTCGACACTATGCTCACGTTGATTGTCCAGGACATGCTGATTATGTGAAGAACATGATCACTGGC
>PFAQ01000052.1:19663-23348 GCA_002778645.1 Candidatus Falkowbacteria bacterium CG10_big_fil_rev_8_21_14_0_10_39_9 | reverse complement strand
GCAGGTTGGTGTGCCTTATATCGTGGTATTTTTAAACAAATGTGACATGGTTGAGGACAAAGAATTAATTGATTTAGTGGAAGAAGAAATTCGTGATTTATTGAAGAAATATGAATTCCCCGGAGATATTACTCCAATTATCCGTGGCAGTGCTTTAAAGGCTTTAGAAAATCCAACTGGCCCAGATGCTCAGCCAGTGCTCGATTTACTGAAAGCTTTGGACGAATATATACCAGAGCCAAAACGAGAAATCGATGAACCGTTCTTGATGCCAATTGAGGATATCTTCTCAATCGAAGGTCGCGGTACTGTAGTGACTGGTAGAATTGAAAAGGGTCAAATCAAGATTGGTGATGAGGTAGAAATTGTTGGTTTGATGGATACCAAGAAAACCACTGTAACTAGTATTGAAATGTTCAATAAACAGTTAGAAAAAGGGATGGCTGGCGATAATGCTGGTTTACTTTTACGGGGTACTAAGAAAGACGAAGTAGAACGGGGTCAGGTTTTAGCTAAAACCGGCACCATTACTCCTTATACTGAGTTTGAAGGAGAAGTCTATATTTTAAGTAAGGACGAAGGTGGTCGCCATAAACCTTTCTTTAATGGTTATAAACCACAATTTTATATCAGAACTACTGACGTTACTGGTGATATTACTTTACCAGCTGGGACTGAAATGGTTATGCCAGGAGACACTGTTAATTTGAACATCAAATTAATCGCTCCTATCGCTTTACAAGAGAAGCAAAGATTTGCTATTCGTGAAGGTGGCCGAACCGTTGGTGCTGGTGTCGTTACTAAAATTACTAAGTAGTCACTTAAGCTCGCTCTTTTAAAGAGCGAGCTTGTAGTGTTTATTTAATTAATATAAACAAAAAGATAAAAATAAAAACGTACATTATGCCGGAGAAAAAAATTAAAAAAGAAGAGACTGATTCTAAGCATAGAATCCGTATTAAAATTAAGGCCTTTGATCACAAGATCATTGATCAGTCGACTAAGACTATCATTGAAACTGCCTTGCGCACTGATGCGACTATTTTTGGTCCTATCCCACTGCCAACAGAAAAACGTAAATACACCGTTAATCGCTCGATTTTTGTGCATAAAAATGCTCGTGATCAATATGAAATGCGTATCCACAAACGTCTGATTGATATTGTTGATCCGACTGCCAAGACAATCGAGGACCTGACTAACCTAAGTTTACCAGCCGGGGTTGACGTCGAGATAAAAATGCAGTAAACTAGTTTTGTATATTACACATCTATTTCATAGTTAAAGGTTTGGGTAACTCTACTTGTAGAAAGTGCCTAAAACTGCGACCGTGAGATCAGGAGAAAACCACCAAGTAAAAAATTAAATTATAATTTTTGAAGTCCGTTAATTATTTAATTAACTAGGGCCTTGGCTGGTTTACATTCTGTGAGACCAGTTTTTTATTTTAAATAAACGTATGAAATTCATTTTAGGAAAAAAATTAAATATGACCCAGATTTGGGAAGGGGATAAAGTTGTACCAGTTACTCCGGTAGCCGCTGGTCCTTGTTTCGTGACTCAAATTAAGGATGAGAAGAATGATGGTTATTTTGCTCTGCAAGTTGGTTTTGATACCAAAAAAGAGAAGAATGTCAAAAAACCACAACGTAATCATTTGGCCAAGAGTGGTCATAACAATTTGAAATATGTTAAAGAACTTCGCTTAGAGAGCCCAATTGAGGCTGAGGTGGGCGATGTAATCACTACCGAGACTTTTGTAAAGGGTGATATTGTCGACGTGGTTGGTACTTCTAAGGGTAAGGGTTTTCAAGGCATTGTTAAGCGCCATGGCTTTAGTGGTCATAAACATACTCATGGTAATAAAGACCAAGAAAGACATAGTGGTTCAGTCGGCCCTAAGGGTCCAGCTCACGTTTTTAAAGGCACCAGAATGGGTGGTCAAATGGGTGATCAGCAAGTAACTACCACTAATTTGGAAGTAATCGAAATCGATACCGCTAATAATATTATTTATGTTAAGGGCGCTATTCCTGGTGCTATTAACTCTTTAGTGATTATTAAAGGTAAAGGTGACTTAAAATTTGGTGTAGCTAGTGTTCCAGTTGTAGAAGAATCCCAAGTGGCAGAAGCTCCAGTCGTAGTTGCAGAAACTAAGACCGAAGAAGCTCCAGTAGCGGAGGAAGCTAAGGCCGAAGAAGCCATTGTGCCAGTTGAGGTTACTGAAGAAAAACCTGTTGAAACTAAGGAATAGTTTATTTTATTAATTATTAATTCGTATATAGTATGTCAGTGAAAATTAATGTGTACAACCAAAAAGCGGAAAATGTCGGCACACTGGATTTGAGCGACAAGATTTTCAAAGTGGCTTTAAATAATGATTTATTACATCAAGCGGTAATCGCTCAGATGGCCAATGAACGTCAAGTTTTAGCTCACACTAAGACCAGAGCTGAAGTCTCTGGTGGTGGTAAAAAACCATGGAAGCAGAAGGGTACTGGTCGGGCTCGTGTCGGTTCTTCTCGTTCTCCAATTTGGCGGGGTGGTGGTATTATTTTTGGTCCCAGAAACGAACGTAATTTCAAGAAACAATTACCTCAGAAAATGAAACAAAAAGCTTTGTTAATGGCTTTGTCTGATAAGGTTAACAATGGTACTTTAGTAATTTTAGAAAAATTAGATATGCCGGAATTCAAGACTAAGACTTTTGGCGCTATGCTGACAGCTTTAGAGAAGAAAGTTTTGAACAATGATCGCCGGAACGTTTTGGTGATTAATGATCAAAAGGACGAGAAGGTAAAATATTCTGGTCGCAACTTGAAGGGCGTCGAAATTATTAATTTAGAAAATTTAAATATCGTCGAAGTTTTGAAATACAAGAATTTGATTTTAACTAACGAGGCGGTAAAAAAATTAGAAGAAAGATATAAATAAATTATATGGCAATATTTAGCAAAAAAAATGATGCTGCCCAAGCTGAGCCAGTAAAAAAAGCTCCAGTTAAGGCTAAGGTCGCTTCTGATAAGAAAGTTGAAGCTCCAACCATGAAAGATTTGTACGCCACTGAAGCTAAGAAAGAGAAGGGCGCTGTCAAATCCAAGAAGAGTGTGGGCGCAGCTTATCGGATTTTAGTTAAACCTTTGATTACGGAAAAGGCTACCAATTTAGGTGGTCAGAATAAATATGTTTTTATAATTAATGTTAATGCTAATAAAATTGAAGTAGCTAAGGCAATTGAAGAAGTTTACGGTGTAAAGCCTAGTGGCGTTAATATTGTTAAAATGAAAGGCAAGCAAGTTTCTCGCGGCCGCGTAATCGGTCGTCGGAAAGATTTTAAAAAGGCAATTGTGACCCTCAAGAAAGGTGAAACAATTAAGGTTTACGAAGGCGTTTAATTAATTTTAAAACTATGGGAATCAAAAAAGTAAAACCGACTACTCCTGGCAGACGCGAAATGACTTTCGACGATTTTTCCGATATTACTAAGTCAGAACCGGAGAAGGGTTTGGTAAAATTTAGAAAACAAAAGAGTGGCCGTAATGCTCAAGGTAAGATTACTATTCGTCATCGTGGCGGTGGCGCCAAAAGATATACTCGGGTGGTTGATTTCAAACGTGATAAGTTTGGCGTTCCAGCCGTAGTTAAAGCGATTGAATATGATCCAGGTCGGGGCGCTCGCTTAGCT
>PFAQ01000052.1:0-19643 GCA_002778645.1 Candidatus Falkowbacteria bacterium CG10_big_fil_rev_8_21_14_0_10_39_9 | reverse complement strand
GCTCCAAAGAATTAATTGAAATCAAAGTGGGTAATGCTATGCCTCTGAAATTTATTCCAGCGGGTGTGGGTGTTAGTTGTATTGAGCTGATGCCAGGTGAAGGTGCTAAAATTGTTCGCGGTGCGGGTAATGTCGCTTTCGTGATGGGTGTCGAAGGTAAGTATGCTCAGATTAAATTACCCTCTGGTGAAATTCGTTTAATTAAGAAAGAGGGTCTTTGCACTATTGGTCAGGTTAGTAATCCAGACCGGATGCATGTGGTTATCGGTAGTGCTGGTCGTAACCGTAATTTAGGTCGGAGACCAACTGTTCGTGGTACTGCTATGAACCCTAATGCTCATCCACATGGTGGTGGTGAAGGTAACCAATCTATTGGTTTGAAATCACCTAAGACTAAGTGGGGCAAGCCAGCTTTCGGTGTTCGAACTAGAAGAAAGAGCAGTTCTAGTCGTTTGATTATTAAACGTCGCGGTAAAAAGAAATAATCTAATATATAAAAATATATGGGAAGAAGTTTAAAAAAGGGACCATACATCAATGAACGGCTCCTAAAGAAAATTCAAGCTTTAAAACCGGGTGATAAATCCGATATTAAGACTTGGGACCGCGCTTCAGTAATTACTCCAGAAATGGTGGGCTTTACTATTGGCGTTCATAATGGCAAACAACATACTCCAGTTTACGTGGTAGAGAACATGATCGGCCATCGTTTGGGAGAATTTGCCCCTACTAAGAAATTCTTAGGACATGGTGGAAAAATGGCTAAAGACCAGGCTACTACTGCTAAAAAATAAATTTTTTATTAATTCAATCATATGGAAATTAAGGCCAGTTTAAATCAATTGCGCATGTCTCCCAGAAAAGTTCGTCTGGTGGCTGATGTGGTGCGCGGTATGAAAACCGATAAAGCTTTGGATCAATTACGTTTTGGTAATAAAAAAGCCGCTCTGCCACTTTTGAAGTTGGTGGAATCAGCTATCGCTAATGCCGTTAATAACTATGACTTAGATAAGGATAATTTATATATCAAATCTATCATGATTAATGAGGGAGCCACTCTCAAACGTTGGACTCCTAAGGCTCAGGGTCGCGCTACTACCGTCCGCAAGCGTTCTTGCCATTTACATTTAGTTTTAGCCGAGGTTAAAGATAGTGGTAAGAATACTGCTAAGAATGTTAAGATTGAGGCTCCGGTTAAATTGGAAGACCTAGTTAAGGCTAGTGATGGACCAAACCCGAAGAAATTGAAAGCCGTTAAGAAGATTGTTAAAGAAAGTGAAGAGGTAACAGCTGAAATTGTTGATCCTCGGATGGAAGGTCGTCATGGTCACGCTAAGATAGAAGGCGGTAGTTCTAAGGGTTTTGCGGGCAAAATCTTTAGACGTAAAAGTGGTTAATATTTAAATTATAATATATTTTATAATATGGGAAAAAAAGTAAATCCAAAAATTCTACGCATGGGTATCATTAAGAGCTGGCCTTCGATTTGGTTCAGTCGGGGTGATAAATACATCCAGAATGTTAAGCAGGATGTTTTGATCAGAAAATATTTAATTAAGACCCAAAAAGAAGCTGGCATTGATAAGGTGGAGATTGCCCGTGATGCGAAGAAAATTAACATTGATGTTTACACTGGTAAGCCAGGTGTTCTAATTGGTCGCGGTGGTAATGGGATTGAAGACTTGAAGAAGACCTTGCACCGAGAATTTTTAAGCAACCCAGCTGGAATTCGTTTATCCGATATCAATTTAAATATTAAAGAAGTCGCTCAACCTAATCTAAGTGCCCAAATTGTGGTGCAACAAATGATTTTAGATATTGAAAAACGGATGCCTTTCAGAAAGGTAATGAAGCAAACCATTGGTAAAATTGAAAGAGCTGGTGCTTTAGGCGTGAAGGTGGCTATCGGTGGCCGTTTAAATGGCGCTGAAATTGCTCGAACTGAGAAGTTAGTTTCCGGTAAAGTTCCACTTAATACCTTAAGAGCTGATATTGATTACGCTCGGGGTACAGCTCATACTGCTTATGGTTGTATTGGTATTAAAGTTTGGATCTATCGGGGAGAGATTTTTGATAAAAAAGATAATAAGCAATAAGCAAATATATGTTGATGCCCAAGAAAAGTAAATATCGAAAAAGCCATAAGGGACGTCGGGGTGGTATTGCTACCACTAAGTTAAGCGTTAGCTTTGGTAGTTTTGGTCTAAAAGCCTTAGCGGCTCATTGGATTACCGCTCGTCAAATCGAAGCCGCTCGTCGTGCCTTAACTAAATATACCAAAAAGACTGGCAAGGTTTGGATTAGAATTTTTCCTGATAAGCCAGTGACGGCTAAAGGTGGAGAAATCCCAATGGGTAAAGGTAAAGGTTCAGTTGATCATTACGTTTGTAATGTTAAACCAGGAACTGTGATGTTTGAAATGGACGGCTTAACTGAAGAATTAGCTAAGGAAGCTATGAAATCCGCCGCTTATAAATTACCAATCAAGTGTCAGTTTGTTAAGAAATAATTATTATTTATATGGATTTTAAAGAATTAAAAAGTAAAACCGAACACGAACTTCATACTTCTTTGGCTGCTTTCCGAGAAAAATTACGCGAGTTGCGTTTTAAGGATTCCAATAGTCAATTAAAGAATGTCCGTGAAATCAGAACAATAAAGCAATCTATTGCCCGGGTTTTGACTTTGTTGAAAACTAAGAAAATTGAGCCAGCGATTACGCCGGTTGAAGTTAAGGATTTAAATAAGTAATTTTATTTTATATTAATTATATGGCCGATAAAAAAATTGTCCCAGCGATTACCAAAAAAGTTATCCGCAAAAAATTCAGCGGAGTAGTAACTTCCGACAAGAGTGATAAAACCATTGTGGTTAAGGTCGATCATGTTAAAATTCATCCTAAATATCACAAACGTTATAAGGTTAGCCGTAAATACAAGGTGCATGATGAAAACAATGGATGTCATGTGGGTGATAAGGTAAATTTTGTGGAATGTCGGCCTTTAAGCCGTGATAAACGGTGGCGAGTGGTTAAGTAGTCTATTAGCTTTATAAATTAGAAAATTATATGATTCAAGTTCAATCTATATTAAAAGTAGCTGACAATTCCGGCGCTAAGTCTATAATGTGTATTAGAGTTTTGGGCGGATATAAGAGACGTTATGCTCGGATCGGCGATATTATTGTTGGCACTGTTAAATCAGCTACGCCTCATACTCCGATTAAAAAAGGTGATGTGATTTATGCTGTTTTGGTTAGAACTAGAAAAGAAATCCGTCGTCCCGATGGTTCCTATTTACGCTTTGATGACAATGCTTGTGTCGTGATTGATAAGGATAAGAAAGAGCCGAAAGGTAGTCGTATTTTTGGTCCAGTGGCCCGAGAATTACGAGCTGGTGGTTATATGAAGATTGTTTCTTTGGCCCCTGAGGTATTGTAATTAAACCAGATTAATTATCAAATTTATGAATATTAAAAAAGAAGACAAAGTAAAGATCCTAGCCGGTAAAGATAAGGGTAAGAGCGGCAAGGTCTTGCAAGTATTACCAGCTCGAGGAAAGGTGAGCGTTGAAGGCTTAAACTTATTGATTAAGCACATGCGCCCTTCCAAACGCGGTGAAAAAGGCCAGAGAATTGAGTTTCCGGCTTTTGTGGCCGCTTCTAATTTAGCGGTGATTTGCCCAAAATGTGGCAAGACTACCAGAATCGCTTATAAGATAGCTAAGGGCGAAGGAACTAACAAGAAGAGTAAGAAATATCGGGCTTGTAAAAAATGCCAAGAGGCTATAGATTAAAACTTTTTAAATAATATGAGATTAAAAGAAAAATATAAAAAAGAAATATTGCCCGCTTTAAAGAAAGAGTTAGCTTTAAAGAATGATTACTTAGCTCCTAAAATAGAGAAAGTAGTTTTGAATGTTGGTTTTGGCAAGCACACTAAAGAAAAAGAATATGCTACTAACGTTGCTAAGACTCTAACTAGAATTACCGGACAAAAACCAGTTTTAACTAAGGCGAAGAAATCAATTTCTGCTTTCAAGATCAGAGAAGGGATGATTGTTGGGGCCATGGTAACTCTGCGGGGTGATTTGATGTATGACTTTATTGAACGTTTGGTTAATATTACTTTCCCTCGCGTCCGAGATTTCCGCGGTATTTCTGAAAACATCATTGATAAAGACGGTAATATGACTATCGGTTTTAAAGAACATTTTCCCTTCCCGGAAGTTAAACAGGAAGATATTGATAACATTCACGGTTTGGAAATTACGATTGTCACCAGTACTCAGAATCGGGCCGCCGCTTTAGAATTATTCCGCTTACTAGGTTTTCCTTTTAAGAAAAATTAATTATTAAAAATATATGGCGAGAACCGCATTAATCGTTAAAGCAAAAAGAAAACCGAAATTTTCCACTCGGAAAATAAATCGTTGCTGGCGCTGTGGTCGTATTCATGGCTATATGCGTGATTTTAACCTTTGTCGTATCTGTTTTAGAGAATTAGCTGACAACGGTGATTTACCAGGAATTAAGAAATCCAGTTGGTAATTTTTAAGCAATATAAATAAATTATATATTATTTTAATTATAAAATTATGATGACAGATCCAATCGCAGACATGCTGACCAGAATCCGAAATGCCTCCATGGTCAAAAAAGCGGAGATCGTCCTACCTCTCAGCAAATTAAAATTGGAAATAGCCAAGATTATGGAGAAAGAAGGCTGGGTAGGCCAGACCGAGGTCATAAAAGGCGATAACCAATCTAAAAATAAGAGTGCCGCTTTTGATCGTTTGCGGATAGTTTTGAAATACAACGAAGAGCGCCAACCCCGAATCAGTTCTCTGAAGAGAATTTCTAAGCCAGGTGCTAGAGTTTATGTCGGCAAAAACTCCTTACCAAGAGTTTTGAATAACATCGGTGTGGCTATTATTTCCACTCCTAAAGGCTTAATGACTAATCGCGAGGCTCGAAAGAATCAGTTGGGTGGAGAAGTAATTTGTGAGATTTACTAGTTTTATAAACTTTATATTCAATATATATGTCAAGAGTAGGAAAACTTCCAATTAAATTAAACGTCAACACTCAAGTCAAGATTGAGGCGGGGCAGATTGTGGTAACGGGTCCAAAAGGCGAATTGAAACAAGCTATACATCCACACGTGATGGTTAATATTACTCCAGAAGAGGTTAATGTGACCATTAAAGATGTGAGTGAAAAAAAACAATGCGCTTTGTGGGGCTTATATCGCAATTTGATTAATAATATGGTAATTGGTGTTAATGAAGGCTTCAGCAAGAAATTAGAAATCAAAGGCGTTGGTTATAAAGCTCTAGCTACCGGTAACAAATTAGTGATGAACTTAGGTTATTCTCATCCAATTGATTTTATGCTGCCAGCTGGTATTGTGGCTGTAGTCGAGGGAAACTTTATTACTATTTCCGGTATTGATAAGCAATTAGTCGGTGAGAAAGCGGCTCAATTACGTCGCTTAAGATTACCAGAACCATACAAGGGTAAGGGTGTTAAATATGATACTGAAGTTGTTAGACGTAAGGCTGGTAAGACTGCTGCTAGTAAATAAATAAATATATGAATAAACAAATTGCCAAAAATGATAAGATGGCCAGACGTCATGGCCGAGTCCGCGCTAAGATTAGCGGTACTGTTCTGCGTCCGAGATTAAGTGTTTTTAAATCTAACGCTGGGCTATATTTACAGTTAATTGACGACCAAAAGGGCTTAACTTTAGTTAGTGCTCATAGCCGGGAGATTAAGGCTGAAAATAAGAAGAAAACTGACATTTCCTTGGAATTAGGTAAGTTATTGGCGAAGAAGGCTGTGGAAAAGAAAATTCAGAGTGTCGTTTTTGATCGCGGTAGCTATCGTTATCATGGTCGTGTTAAAGCCGTGGCAGATGGCGCCAGAGAAGGCGGACTGCAATTTTAATTAATATAACAATAACGATTAAAATATGTCAGAAGAAAAAAAACAACCAGTTAGTACTACAGCCAAAGAAGGCGCCGTAGCTGAAGCCGTAGCCAAGATGGTTTATGGTGGGAATACTACCAGTAACAACAACTCCAACTATCGTGGTGGCCAACATGGCGGACAGGGTGGCAGAGGTGGTCGCGCCGAAAAACGAGGCGACAAGAGATTTGGTGGTGGTAAGGATGAAATGGAACAAAGAATTTTGGATATCGCTCGGGTAACTCGGGTTATGAAAGGCGGTAAAAGAATGAGCTTCAGAGCTTGTGTCGTTTTGGGTGATAAGAAAGGTAATATCGGTACTGGTTTAGGTAAGGGAGCTGATGTGACTATGGCTGTTAATAAGGCGGTTAATCAGGCTAAAAAACGTATGATCATGGTTAACATGATTAACGATACTATTCCTCATGAAGTTCGAATGACTATTGGTGCGGCTAGCATTATGTTTAAACCAGCCCAAAAGGGTAGAGGTGTTATCGCTGGCGGTGTAGTTCGAGTTATTTTGGAACTGGCCGGCGTGAAGAATGTGACCAGTAAAATTTTAGGTACTAATAATAAGATTAATAATGCTAATTGTACGATTGAAGCTTTAAAGAGCTTGAGAAAAGTAGAAAAGAAAGTTAAGGGAGTTAAACCGGCTGAAAAAGAAGTAGTTAAATAGTTCTAAAATATATAATTTAATTAGAAATACTATGTCATTAGCTTTGAATATCATAAAAAAATCCAAGGGCGGCAGTCAGAAGAGAAAACGCGTTGGTCGCGGTAACGCTTCTGGCCATGGTACTTATAGTACTCGCGGTCTGAAGGGTCAAAAATCTCGTTCTGGTGTTTCCGGCTTAAAACGCTTGGGCATGAAGAAACAATTGCTTCAGATTCCGAAAAAACGTGGTTTTAGATCACTGCAACCTAAGAATCAAGTAATTTCCATTAAGACTATTAATGAAAATTATAAGGATAATGAAATTGTCAGTCCCGAAACTTTGAAAGAGAAGGACTTGATTAAGAGTGTTGATCTGCCAGTTAAGATTTTAGGTAAGGAATATTTAACTCTCAAAGGTCTTAAATTTGAGAAGGTTAAAATGAGCGACTCAGTTAAAGCAACTATCAAATAACTTTTTTAGACGGGGCGTAAATTCCTCGTCTCTTTAAATAATAATATGATTATCGAAAAAATCAGACAAATTTGGAAAATAAAAGATTTGCGCAATAAGATTTTGTTTGTTTTAGGTATGTTAGTGATTTTCCGTTTTATTGCTAATATTCCAGTCCCTGGCGTTGATGCTGCCGCCTTGAAACGACTATTTAACTCTAATCAGATTTTAGGTTTAATGGATCTTTTTTCTGGCGGTGGTATGAAGAGTTTTTCTATTGTTATGATGGGCGTTGGTCCTTATATTACTTCTTCTATTATCTTCCAGCTTTTGGGCATGATTGTGCCGAAGTTAGAGGAAATGCAGAAGGAAGAATCTGGCCGGCAGAAAATTACCCTTTGGACTCGTTGGGCAACTGTCCCACTAGCTGTGATGCAGGCTTACGCTATGATCAACCTTTTACAACGCTCTTCCCGTAATATTATTACCAGCGTCAACAGTTTGGACTTGATTATGATGGTGGTGACTGTGACGGTGGGTACAATGTTTTTGATGTGGATCGGCGAATTAATCTCGGAAAAGAAAATTGGTAATGGTATTTCACTAATCATTTTTGCCGGTATCGTTTCGGCTTTACCTCAGACTTTGAGCCAGATTTTCTTGTCTTTTGATAAATCTCAATTATTTACCCTAATCGGTTTTGTGGCTATTGCCATTATTACTGTCGTGGGCGTAGTTATCATTAATGAAGGCCAAAGAAATATTCCGGTCCAATATGCTCGTCAAATTAGAGGAAATAGAACTTCTGGTGGGTCTTCTACTCATTTACCTTTGCGGGTTAATATGGCTGGCGTAATCCCGATTATTTTTGCTATTTCTATTATTATGTTTCCTTCCATGGTGGCTCAATTCTTTATTAATGCCAAGACTGCCTGGATTGCTAACTTTTCCCATTGGGTTATCAACTTATTTCAAGATCAATTATTCTATGGCATTATCTATTTCTTATTGGTATTTGCTTTTACTTATTTCTATACCGAAATTATTTTTCATCCGGATCAAGTCGCTGAAAATTTACAGAAGCAAGGTGGTTTTATCCCTGGCATTAGACCAGGCCGCCATACTGCTGAATATTTAGGTCATACCACGCACAAGATTATCTTAGTCGGCGCTTTATTTTTAGGTCTAATTGCCGTTTTACCACTGGTAATGCGCTATTTCACTGGTATTCAATCTTTAGCGATTGGTGGTACTAGCTTGCTGATTGTGGTATCAGTCGTAATTGATACTGTGAAGCAAATTAAAGCCCAGATGAGCATGCGAGACTATGATGGTGTCTAGTTAGCAGAAATTTATATTTATCGATATAAAAAAGGGGCTTATTATAAGCCTCTTTTTGTTTGATATCAAATTGATTATTGTCTGATTATATGGTATAAATAAGGTATAATTATTTATCATTAAATCTATGTCTCTATTACAAGGACTGGAGACTAAAACACTAGAAGAAGAAATCGCTCATTTAGAGCAATCGAGTTTGAATTTATTAACCCGCGGACAGAGAATTTTTGCTTTATTAGAGCTACTTTTGAGTAAATTAGATTATCATCCAATTAATATTAAGACCCAGAAAGAGTGCTTGGCTAATTCTTTTTCGGGTCATACTGTCGTCGATGATAAGTTGTCGGCCATTCAACAAAGACTCAAGGAAGAGTTATTCTTCTTTGATATCAAGTTTACTGGAGGTAAGAAAGACTCTAAGGCTAATCGTGATCTAGCCCTGGAAACTATTATCGGTCATCTGGAGTCTTTAGAAAGAGAAATTGAGCAGCTAGAGCGTAAGCGCCATCACAAACATAGACAAACTCCGGCAGGGCAAATTGAGGCCCAACTTGAGGCTGAGAACTTAGCTCGTTGTTGTCAGGATGTCTTGCGTGACTTACCTCGATTGAATGATGTGGATAAAATCAGTCAATTGAAACTGACTCCCAGACACTTAGAACTCGCTGGTGTCTATGGCGTAGATTTAACTCGAGAAGCCATTATGAGTGAATGGAAGAGGATGTTGGAAAAAACTTTACTAGAAAAGAATTTTGCTGGACACGTGTCTAAGATTAATAATTTCCAGAAATATAAACCATTTACCGAAAATTTCTCTAAATATAATCAGCACTTTGAACAAGTCAAAGACTGGACTGCAGCTTTAAAGGGTTTGCAGGACAAAACAGTTTTGACTCTGGCCGATATTATCGCCAACAACCAAGATGTCAAACAAAAATTCCATCATTATGGTATTACTGGAGCGAGACTCAACCCTGAGACTAAACGACTTCTGACTAGTTATGATGATTTATCTGAAGCTCAGGTTTATGACAGTCCGGCCGCTATCGCCTATGAATATATTGATCAGCTGCTTTCAGCGATTATCGGTTCCGGTGATGAAAATGCCCTCAGTAACTTTACTAATCTTTTTAACTTCCGTTATTTTTCCGACAGTGAGTGTCCGGGACCAAATGTCTTTGGGGAAAAATATAATCGGGAAGACTTTACCTTTTTTAATCGGGCGGATTATGACCCAGAATTCTTGTTACGCTTCGGCGCTAACCTAGGGAAACTAATGGCTACTTTACGCAGTGAGATTAAGGTTCTGGGGACTCAAATTGATCCCAAAACTTTTGTGGCTCACTTTGGCCGGGAAAATTATGACCTCATCAAGAATTTGCCTAAACTATCTCAGCCTGAAGCTAAAATAGCTGATTTTCCTCAGGAATATGTGGCGCCTTTTGGCGCTTTGAGTCAAAAATACTATGAAGATGAAGCCGTCTTTAATCGGTTTGTAATTTGGAATCAGCAGGCAACGGAGAAGTTAGAAAAATTATTAGAGGCTCGTTTTTTGGAGTTAGAGCTGGAGCAAAAACATCGGCAAAATTCGGAAGTGTGGAAAACTTTAAATGACAAGATTAAGTTGGTGGACTATTTGAGGTTTTTAGAGAAGAATAGACCATATCATTCTCAGCGACCAATAGCTATTAGTGTTAACGCTTCTAAGAAGTTAGAAATTTTAGATGTTGATAATAGACAACTCGAGGCTGACTTGAAATTGGAATATGAAGATATTGCCCGAGAGTACAAAGAATATCTAAAGACTGAAATGGCTGATTTGATTTTAGCTATCAGACAAACAGAAGGAAAGGTCTTTAACAAAAAAGAGACCCTAGCTAATTTACACGATCGCCTGGGAACTTGTCAGGTTTTAAGTAGTCACAGTTTGTCAGATAAGATGCATCACCGCATTAGTTCGGCTAACTTTGAGTCTTTCAAAGAATCATCTTTGACTGCCACTGAACTGGAACAAATTAATGATTTTGTGAGACGAGGTGAATGTAATTTGACTAAACAAGCTAGTGCCAGAAAACAATATGAGACTAATGAAAAAGATTTAAACCGCTATCATGATAAATTGGATGCTAGATTCTTGTCAGATTATTCTACTGTAGTTGGTAACATTGATGTTTATGAAAATTTAATAAATAGTTTGAAGTTGATTAACTTATCATTGTCCAGTTTGCTCAGAGAAAAACACTCTTATTTGATAAAAGATTTTAGCGCTAAGAATAAAACCTATCAAGCTTTAATTAACGATTATAATCGAAAATATCATCGTGCGGGTGGTGAACCACTGCGACCAGCCTTTGATATGAAGCTTAATTTGGTTGATTATCTCTAATTATATGGTAACTATAAAAACTGCGAAAGAAATTAATATTATTCGTGCGGGCGGTCATAAGCTAGCGGTTATTTTGCAGACCCTAGTCCAGGCGGTAAAGCTCGGAGTGGATACTGGTTACCTGGAACAGTTGACTAATGAGCTAATTATTAAAGCTGGTGGTCGGCCGTCTTTCAAGGGCTATGATATGGGGGGTGGCTTGTTTTTCCCTACATCTTTATGTGCTTCTATTAACAATGAAGTAGTTCATGGAGCGGCGTTGCCGGCTCGAGTTTTGCGTTCGGGCGATATTATTGATCTGGATATTGGTATGGAGTGGCAAGGACTTTATACTGACACTTGCCTAACAGTGGGGGTCGGAAAAATCAGTCACGAAGCCAAGCAATTGATCCGAGTGACTAAGGAGGCTTTAGAGTTGGGAATTAGACAGGTTAAGCCAGGGAACACTCTGAATGATATTGGAACAGCCATTGAAAATTATGCCGACAAGTTTGATTACGGTGTAGTGCGAGATTTAGTTGGTCATGGCGTGGGCTATCAAGCTCATGAAGAACCAAATGTCTTTAACTATGCTATCCCAAAAAACTCACGCGAAAATATTACTCTCAAAGAGGGAATGGTGCTAGCGATTGAACCAATGATTAATCTGGGGACCTGGGAAGTTATTACGGCTAAGAATGGTTATACTGTTTTGACAGTTGATAATTCGCTTAGTGCCCATTTCGAACACACGGTAGTGGTGACTAAAACCGGTTATGAAATTTTAACCAAATAAATGAAAAATATTCGATTGATTGGAATTGATTGGGGCGAGAAGCGTCTCGGAGTGGCCCTCGCTGAAAGCGAAGTTTGTTTGGCGACGCCTTTTATGGTGGCCGCTAATTTATCTGAACTGCTGCACATTATTACAGCGGAAAAAATCGATCTAATTGTTTTGGGTGAACCCCAAAAGATGCGGGGGAAGACCAATGATATTAATCCTCAGTTTAAAGAATTTTTGCGCCTGCTTAAAACCAAAACTGATTTACGAATTGAGCTAATCGATGAACGTCTTTCTAGTAAAAATGTGGATGCTCTAGTTGGAAGTAAAAAGACTAAGGCCCCGCGCGATGCCGTCGCCGCGATGATTATTTTACAGAGTTACTTGGATCAAACATATGGCCGAAACCTTTAACACCAAAGCCCTAGTTCTCAATCGCTATATCTACCGAGAATATGATAGCCGGGTGACAGTCTATTCACCTCTTTTTGGTAAGATAGATTTGTTGGCACGAGGTGTGCAACGTCCCGGATCAAAATTAGCGGCTCACGTTGAGCCCTTAAGTTTAGTTGATCTGATGATTGTTAAAGGGAAGAACACGGATTATATTGGGAGCTCGATTGTGAGCGACGCCTACGCCAGCATCAAGTGCGATTTGGCCAAATTACCTTTTGCCGGTTCAGCTCTTTTCGCTTTTAATCGTCTAATTAAGCCGGAAGAAAAAGATGCTGTCCTCTTTGATCTATTGCTCGATTTTCTAGATATCTTAGATCAAAAACCAGAAAGAGCCGATTGGCTACTGGCTTCTTGGTCGCTGAAATTCCTCTCCGCTTTAGGGTACCAACCCGAACTCTATAATTGTCTGCATTGTCAGAAACGCTTAGAACCGGATAATAATTTCTTTAGCATTATGCGGGGCGGTATCTTCTGCAGTGATTGTTCCAGAAGGGAACTTAATCTGGAAGCGGTGGATCAAAATAACATCAAGATGTTGCGCTTAGTTTTGTCTCATTCTTTGACCGATTTAGCTAATCTGAGAGCAGACAACAAGAGTTTCGATCGGGTTAATAATCTGGTTAAAAATCTGCTTAATTTCTATATCAAGAATTAGAGAGCTATTATTTTTTTGTTTTACTCCACGGCTTAGCAGTCGTGTTTTTTATTATTGGATACAAAAAAAGCGAATAACATTGTTATTCGCTTTTAAATTTTTTTCTTGCCAGAATTAATTAGCTGGCTTTTCTGTTGACATAATAATCATCTAAAATTACGATTACCATATCAAATGTTTTTGTTACCTCATCATCTTCTAAAATAGTATCAATGATATTATCTTCTTCGTAATAATCAATGATGATTGGATTCCATTTAGAATCCTCGGCGAAAATCCTTTCACAACGTCTTCTTTCTTTGACATTTCCAGGAGCACCGGAGTTCAATTTTGGATTGTAGTCTTTGTATAGACCAACTCCATGCCGGTTTTTAAAGCTTGGTCGAGGCCAAAAGAATTCTTCGATTGATTTATGTTCTTCCCAGTGTCTACTTTTGAATTTTCGATGTTTGGAAGTTTTTTCGTTTTCATCGTCTATAACAACCACATCAAGTTCCTCGAAAAAATTATCATCTGTAGGTGCATAATATAGGTAAGACTCATGAATTGGAACTTTTTTCCCGTTACTATCGATGAAGCTATCATATCTTTTTTCAGATATTTCTAATTCCATTTTGATAGTGTAACTATCGTGAGCAATTCGTGGCTGTCTAGAAGAAAAACTTGATCTTCTTCTTGACTTTGAGCTTCCCAGTCTAATTCCACCGATAATTTCGTTTTCTGCGATCTGACGCCTGTTATAGGCATTATAATTTCTTGCCATATATTTGGCTTTTTGGGTTTATTGGAATTTAATTGAATTATTATTATTTCTAAAATGGTTAGAAGTTAAAAATAATGATAATTCAATTAATTCGACCCATAAAACCTTGATGTCAGGGAACTACTTAACAATAATCATTATACCATAATATCATATATCTGTCAATGGTGATTCATTCAGATGCCGTAATTATTGGTCAAAATGGCCGATTTATATGATTCTAATGGTAATAAAAAAGACTATTTCGGTTTAACCAAAATAGTCTTTTTGTTTTATTTTTTCCAATACTCAATTATGTATTGGTAGTATATCTTTCTGCTTCCGGGAGATTGAATTCGCTTACATTCTGTGATTCGATAGTAAACAATATCAATGCCGTCTGGTTCGAACTTGATAGAACGAGATCGGTGGGCGGCGGGAATTGTGCCGGTTAAAATTTCACCAGTCCCAGGAGGGTATTTTTCGCGAAGCCTGGCATTACGAATGGCCGCTCTGATGACAATTATCAGACCAACTGCCAAGACGATCAGACAGACTAATAGTCCGCCACCCATTAAAGAAAACAGTATTTTTAACATTTTTTAGCCCCTTCTTTTTTGGTAGGTAAACACTTCTTTATTACCCATCTAATTGATCTGCCAATAAACCTAATGGTGGCCAGTAGTCCTCCTTCAAAAATAAAAGAGAATATTACTACCATCAGCCAGAATACTAACCAGACAGCGGCAGCTAAGCAAATTGTTGCCAGAAATGCCCACCAAGAAGATGTATGTATTCCGATCAGAACAGAGGCCATTATCTGGGCACAGATTGCAAATGCAATAGCTGCGACATCATCCCACTTTTCGCGGCAGGCAGAACTAATCATTAATCCTATGATTATCACAGAGATACCAATGGACATAGCTGAAATGAGAAAAGCACCAAAAGTATCAAGGGAGAAATTAAGAGAAGCAAACACTATAATTACTACGAAAGCGCAAAAGGTGATAATGCCAATTAAACCATCAATTCTATCTGAGAAGAAGTTGGTGCAAAATAAAACAGACATTATTACAATAATTATGGCCAACATCAAGATGTCGCTAGCAAATTGCTTGGGTGAAATAATCTTGGCGATTGAGAATCTAATTTCTTTCTTAACTTTATCCAGTCGACCCTCTTTGTATTTTGCCTTATGGCTTTTTGATAACCAAAAGTCCTTAGCATAATAAATATCTGAAGATTTGGTGGTATCCCAGGCCGCAACTCCTTTACTGTAAGCCTCGAGCTGTTTGTCTTTTGGTATAATCTTGTCGATAAAATATAGGGTGTCAATATCAGAAATGTATTCTGTGATAGTTTTTTTAATACTACCTTGACCACTAAGTGATACATTTTCTTTTGTGACAATTTTGGAGACATAATAGTATTCTCGACCATTGCGATTTTTTTCATAAGTGATTTCCAATTTCTCGGTAGTCTGGCTGAATCCTTTACCGACAAAAATCAAGAGGGCTGATAATAACAATATTTTCTTCATGGTGGATTTATTTTTTAGATTAATAATTAGAATTGACTGCTCAGACCACCTGGTCTCAGATAAGCTGAGCCGTCAATCTAATTTAATCGTTTTTTCAAAGGGCTGTTTTTAACCCCTAATACTAACATTTATTTATATATTTGTCAATTGGTATCTTAGATTTATAATCTGGCAATTGACAAAAACCGGGAAATTAGCTTTTTCTTGATAAAAATAAAAAAATAGGCTAGAATTAAGAGGTATTTATTAACAGTCTAAGAAACCTAAAAGACCGTAAAATAGGCTTAATTTTAATTATATGAGTATTATTAGTCTCAAAGATATTCATCACCATTACGCCGACCACTTGAACCAAGAAATCAGCGTGGTCGGTTGGGTCAGAACTGTGCGCTCTTCCAAGGATTTTGGCTTTATTGAGTTAAACGATGGCACCTTCTTCAAGGGGATGCAGATAATCTTTGATGATCAATTAAGCAACTTTGCTGAAATTGAAAAAACTACTCTGGGCTCCGCCTTGGAAATTACTGGTACCTTAGTAGAGTCGCCCGCGGCCGGTCAACCTTTTGAATTGAAGGCTAAAGAAATTAATGTCATTGGTCTAGCTGATGCCGGCTATCCTTTGCAGAAGAAAAAGCATAGCTTTGAATTTTTACGAACCATTGCTCATCTGCGTCCTCGCAGTAATACTTTCTCAGCCGTTTTTCGCTTACGTTCCGTATTGAGCTTCGCGATTCACAAATTCTTTCAAGAGAAGGGGTTTGTTTATGTGCATTCACCGATTATTACTACTTCTGATTGTGAAGGCGCCGGAGAAATGTTTAATGTCACTACTTTAGATTTAAATAAGCTGATTCCTAAAGATGAAAAAGGTGAAGTGGATTATAGTGCTGATTTTTTTGGTAAGAGAGCGGGACTGACCGTTAGTGGTCAGTTAAATGCTGAGGCGATGGCCCTGGCTTTCAAAAACGTCTATACCTTTGGTCCTACTTTCAGAGCGGAGAATTCCAACACGACTCGACACGCTTCCGAATTCTGGATGTTAGAGCCAGAAATCTTTTTTGCTGATTTAAATGATGACATGAAGTTAGCAGAGGAGATGATCAAGTACGTGATTGCTTATGTCTTAAAAGAAATCCCAGAGGAAATGGAATTCTTTAATAAGTTTATTGATCCGACTTTATCAGAGCGTTTACAGGCTCTGCTTAATTCCGAATTCAAAAAGATGACTTATACCGAAGCGGTTGATATTTTGCTTCAGTCCGGCCAAAAGTTTGAGTATCCGGTCAAGTGGGGCATTGATTTACAAACTGAACACGAGCGTTATTTAACC
The DNA here is from genome assembly GCA_002778645.1 of Candidatus Falkowbacteria bacterium CG10_big_fil_rev_8_21_14_0_10_39_9. Lineage (GTDB taxonomy): Bacteria > Patescibacteriota > Patescibacteriia > Patescibacteriales > UBA12465 > CG1-02-41-21. The sequence goes on along the minus strand of PFAQ01000052.1, from coordinate 3,351 downwards.
GAGCAAGTGGTCAAGGGTCCGGTGTTCTTAATCAACTATCCGAAAGAGATCAAGGCTTTTTATATGCGCCTCAATGATGATGGTAAGACCGTGGCCGCTATGGATCTATTGGTTCCTGGTATTGGGGAAATAATTGGTGGTAGTCAGAGAGAAGAGCGTTTAGACCTCTTAACAGCCCGTTTAAAGGAGTTAAATTTGAATCCGGAAGATTATGCTTGGTACTTAGATTTGCGTAAATATGGCGGTGCTAAACACGCTGGTTTCGGTTTGGGTTTTGAGAGAGCTATTATGTATTTAAGCGGCATGGTTAATATTCGCGACGTGATTCCATTCCCTCGGACTCCTAAAAATGCTGAATTTTAATTTATATATTTAGAACAAACACTATGACAACTAAAATCAACTCACCCAAATTCGCTTTTTATTATCTCTTAGCGTTGGTGGCTCTAATTTTTACCGCCATTGCCACTGGTCAAATGATTTTCCAGATGATTAACCAAAATTTACCAGATATCTTCGGTCAATATGGTACTGATTTCTCTTCGGAGATTTTGAAGTTTGCAATTTCGGCTATTTTGATTGCGGCGCCAGTTTTTTATGTCATTTCTAATTTAATTTACAAACATTTGTTTAAGGGCGACATGGCCAAAGATTCTGGTATTCGCCGCTGGTTAACTTATTTTATTCTGCTCGTTTCCGCTGTGATTATTATTGTCTTTTTGATTATCACTGTTAATAATTTCCTAAATGGTGAGTGGACTAGCAAGTTCTTACTGAAGATGTTGACCGTTATTGGTTTGGCTGCGATTGTGTTTAGTTTCTATCTCTATGATATCAAACGCTTGGAAGTATTGGCTAAAAAAGATAAGGTGTTTAAAGTGTATTTTTTCGCTTCCTTAGCTTTAATTTTAGCCGCCTTCATCGGTTCTTTGTTTATTGTGGAGAACCCAATTGAGGCCCGTAATCGCCGGGTGGATGAAAGAATTGTTAGCAATTTTTACAACATTGAAAGCGCCGTTAGTTCTTATTACAACACCAATAAAAAACTGCCAGCCACTTTAGACGATTTAAAGAAAGAAGCTTTGGCAGTTGATAGCTTAATTGATCCTACCACTAGAGAAACCTTCGGCTATAAGGCTGTTAGTGGTTTAGATTATCAATTGTGTGCTAATTTCCGAACTGATAATAAAAATAGCAAGGATGTTATGTATCAATATTTAGATCAAAACAAGCGCCATTTAGTCGGTTATCAATGTTTGGACTTTAAGGTTTATATTGATACCCTTAAAGAACCAATCCCAGTTACAGCCCCGGCCGTAACCCCAGCTCAATAATTATGATGGAATTTAGATCGGAAAAATTTAGTGGTCCGCTAGAACTTCTGCTGTCTTTAATCGAAAGAGAGGAGATGGATATTACTGAAATTGCTCTAGCTAAAATCGCTGATGAATATATTGCCTATCTCAAAAACTTAGCCCACATTGATCCGGAACAAGTGGCTGATTTTTTAGTGATTGCGGCCAAGTTACTTTACCTTAAATCTAAGGCGCTTTTGCCCTATCTTTCTACTCCCGAAGAAGATGAAGAAATTGAAGAGTTGGAACATCAGCTGCGGATGTATAAAGAATTCTTGGAGGCTAGCAAGGGTCTGGAAAAGATGTTGGCTAAAAAGAAATTTTCTTTTGTGCGCGATTTGGGTAAGAGTGGTAAGCGCCGCCAACTATTTATCTGGCAGAAATTTTCTCCCCCCAAGAGTCTTACCAAGGAAATGTTGCGCGAACACTTTGATTATATTTTAGGATTTTTGGCCCCTGAAGAACAGGAACTCAAGGAAGAAATCATTGAACATAAAATCAGTATTGAAGAAAAGATTAGTTTCATCCAAAGAAAATTAATGGACAAAATTTCTTTTAGTTTTAATCAGGTTATTAAAGAAGCGGGTAATAAGACAGAAATCATTGTGAGTTTCTTAGCAGTTTTAGAGTTGGCTAAACAACGTGAGCTGGAATTTCAACAAGATGGTTTGTTTGGAGAAATATTTATTAATAAATTGAATTAAATCTATGGCTTTACTCAAATCTCAAATAGAATCTTTATTGTTTGTGGCTAATAAGCCTTTGACGGCTAAGGAGCTCGCTGATTTATTGAAAATCAAGTCAGAAGAGGTGGAGGCGGCCATGCAGGAGTTATCTGCTAATTATTTAAGCAGTGAATCTGGTCTTCAGGTCATCAAGAATAACGGCAAATATCAATTGGTCAGTTCCGCTGAGAATGCTGCCATTGTTCAGGAGTTTATCAAAGATGAAACCAGCGGGGAATTGAGCCGTCCCAGCCTGGAAGCCTTAACTGTCATTGCTTATCGCGGACCAATCGCTAAAATTGATTTAGATCGAATTAGGGGTGTTAACTGTTCTTTGATTATTCGCAACTTATTAATCAGGGGACTCATTGAAGAAAAGGCTGACAAGGAAAAGAAAGAAAGTTTTTATAATGTTACCATGGACTTCATTCGTTATCTCGGTATTAATCAATTGGAGGATCTGCTGGACTACGAGCGCTTGCACGCTGATGACACGATTGACAAGATGCTAAATCGAGGAGAAGCAGTCGAAGAAATTGTTCCAGGAGTACAAATTTAATTTTTATGATGGGATCTATTATTATTACTATAATCAGTTCATTTTTTTGGTTGAATATTAATTTCAATAATATCTTTTTGTTTACCCACAACTCCATTAGTTCTGAAGCCGTTATCGAAAAACAAGCCACGATTCATTTACCTCAGAAGAAATCCGGTATTCAAGATATTGAAGTCTCAGCTTACAGTGCGGCCGTGTTTGACATCAAGGACAAGCTTTTTATCTTTGAAAAAAACTCTAACGATCGTTTGCGTATCGCCAGTATTAGCAAATTGATGACTGCTTTAGTATTTTTAGATAATAATCCTGGCTGGGATCAGATTTATGAAATTACCCGAGAGGATCGGCGGGATGGTGGCAAGATTTATCTTTATTTGGGTGACAAGGTAACTGTCAAAAATCTTTTCTATGCCATGCTCGTTGGATCGGATAATACTGCGACCATCGCCTTGATCCATGCGGCCGGAATGACGGAGTCTGATTTTGTGGTCAATATGAATGAGAAGGCCAGAGAATTAGGGCTATTGCAAACTAGCTTTGTGGATCCGGTGGGATTGAGTAATAGTAATATTTCCACGGCGCGAGAAGTGGCTTTGTTGGCTCAGGCAGCACTAGCCAAAGCAGAGATCAATCAGGCGGTGGGGACCGAAAAGACGGAGTTTTCCACGGTGGCTGGTATTCCCAAGGCGATTGAATCGACTAATTCTTTGCT
>PFAQ01000022.1 GCA_002778645.1 Candidatus Falkowbacteria bacterium CG10_big_fil_rev_8_21_14_0_10_39_9 | reverse complement strand
AATGATGAGTATGGGCAAGGGTAGTGTTAATATTCCGCCCGATACTTTTGTAAAAATATTAAAAAGGTAATTTAAATATTATGAAACGTAAAAAAGTTATTAAGATTTTTTGGGTTATTATCTCTTTTATTGTGGTGATTTCCATGGTGGCTTGGACAGTAGCTCTTCCTTTCATGTAATTGAAGATACTAACAATAAATAGCTAATATTGGCTATTTTTTTGTTTTTTATAGGTATATTGACAGGTTAGTTTTTGTATAGTATTATTACTGTAGTGAACAAAAAATGGTTATTTTGTTCACTACAATATAATTATGGTTGAATTTTATGAATAAAGAAATATTAATAAAACAAAAAAAGGAGTTGGAATATTTGCTTAAAAAGCCTTATATTCCCAGGCAAAAGATGGTTGAGGCTAAATCATTTTTAGATAGTGATTTGGTTAAGGTGGTAATTGGCCCTCGGCGTGCCGGAAAATCAATTTTTACCGCCCATCTTTTTAAAGACAAATTGCCGGCTTATGTTAATTTTGATGACGAGAGTTTGGTTAAACTAGAAGATTATGACGAATTAATTAAGGAACTCCATTCACTTTACGGCCAAAATAAATATTTACTTTTTGACGAAATTCAAAATTTACCCAACTGGGAGTTATTTATAAACCGTCTGCATCGCGAGGGTTATAATCTTTTGTTAACTGGTTCTAATGCTAAACTCTTGAGCCAAGAATTAGCCACTAGCTTAACTGGTCGACACGTTCCGATAGAAATTTTACCGTTTAATTTTAAAGAGTATTTAAAGGCTAAAGAATTTGAGTATCAAGAAAATGAGATGGTTCTGCCAGAGAAAAAAGGAATACTGTTAAATTTATTAATCGATTACATGACTAATGGCGGTTTTCCCGAATTAGTTGTAAAGGGTTTAGAACCCCGAGGCTATTTAGACACCTTACTTGATTCTTTAATATTTAAGGATATAGTTAAAAGACATAAATTAAGATTGTCGGAAAAGATTTATGACTTAGAGCTTTATTTTTTAAATAATTTTACAGCCGAATTCAGTTACCAAAAAGTATCGCGTTTATTAGGATTTTCCAGTGTAGCGACCCTGGAGAAGTTTGTGAAATATTTAGAGGAAGCTTATTTGGTTTATACCCTAACCCGCTATTCGTATAAGACGGGTGAGCGATTATCTAGCCCTAAGAAGGCTTATTTGGTTGATAATGGTTATATTTCGGCCAAGGCAGTTCAATATTCTCCTAACAACGGTAAGCTTATGGAGAACTTAGTTTTTTCGGAGTTACTAAAAATGGGATATCAACCTAATCATAGTCTATTTTATTATAGAACTAAAAATAATAAAGAGGTTGATTTTATTTTGCGCGAAGGTTTGAAGGTGAAAACTTTAATCCAAGCCGCTTATGACTTAAATGGGCCAGATACGGAAGCTCGAGAAATAAAAGCCTTAATTGAGGCGGGGGGGGAATTAAAATGTAATAATTTAATAGTTCTGACCTGGGATGATGAAAAGATAGTAGAAGTAAATGAACAAAAAATAGTTTTTATGCCTCTCTGGAAGTGGCTAATAAATTAATTAAACTTATATATGGCTAAGATTTGGCAGCTCATGGAAAAAATGCCGGCAGAAGTTGTTAGTACTAACTCGCAATACTCTCCCGTGCTTTTACAATTATTATTTAATCGAGGCATTAAAACTCCGGCTGAAGTGGCGGCTTTTTTTGTGGAGGAATTTTTTTCCGCCGAATATTTGAAACGCTATGACCCTTTTCTTTTTAAGGATATGGCCGCTTCAATTGATTTAATTGTGGCCCATATCAAGGGCGGGGAGAAGATTATGATCTATGGTGACTATGACGCCGATGGCGTTACCGCGACGGCTGTTTTATGGGACACTTTTAGAATTTTGGGAGCCAAGGTCGATTATTATTTGCCTGACAGAGTAACTGAGGGTTATGGCATGAACAAAGAAGCGATTGATAAAATTGCGGCCGATGGCTATAAATTGGTTATTACAGTGGATACTGGTACTCGAAATTGGGCGGAAATTAATTATGCTCAAAGCTTGGGATTAAAGATCATCTTAACCGATCATCATTCTTTGCCGGAAAATCCTAGTGAAATGCCTCAATGTCTATTTATTAACTGCACTAATCAGGCCGAAGCCTATCCTTTCAAAACTCTAGCTGGGGTCGGCGTGGCCCTCAAAGTAGTTCAGGCCTTAGTCTCCCGTTCTAAGTTAACTGACGACCAGAAACAATATTTAGTGGAAAGAAGTTTGGACTTAGTAGCGCTGGGGACCATTTCTGACATGGTGCCACTTTTAGGTGAGAATAGGTTGTTAGTTAAAAAAGGTTTAGAAGTTCTAAATCGAACTAAACGCTTAGGCCTTAAAGAATTAATTAGCGTTGCTAAAATTGGTCTTAATGGAGTTAAACTAGACTCCTGGAATATTGGTTTTCAACTGGGTCCGAGACTTAATGCGGCTAGTCGTCTGGGGCATGCTAATAATGCGTTGGAGCTAATTTTGTCGACTGATCAAGTCGAGGTTACTAGATTAGCTAGCGAATTAAACCAGAAAAATATTGAGCGGCAAGAAATTACGGCTAATATTATGGCTCTGGTGGAAAAAGACATTGATCCTAAAAATGTACCGGCGATTATTATTAGTGTTTGTGATTTAGCCTATGATACTAAGACTGAGGGGGTAATTGGATTAGTGGCGTGCAAGATTTGTGAAAAGTATTATCGCCCCACTTTAATTATTACTCGCTCTCAGGATGGCTATAAGAGCTCGGGACGGAGTATTGAGGAGTTTAACCTGATTGAAGCTATTGAAGAATCGTGCGAGTTTTTAGATAAATACGGCGGTCATCCAGCGGCTTGTGGCTTCTCAGTTTATGAAAAAGAAAAATTAGATAAGTTTATCGTTAAAATTTCGACTATTGCTACGGCTAAGCTGGCGGGATTGGAGCTGGCGCCAAAGTTAAGGTTGGATGCTATCTTGTCGCCTCAGGAGATTGATTTGACTCTAATGGAAAGTATTTCTCAGTTAGCTCCCTATGGGCAAAATAATCCTCAGCCTAAATTTGCTTCCTATGATTTAACCATTATGGACATAGTGACGATGGGCGCTGGGGGTGAACATATTAAATTACGTTTAGCTGACGGCTCTCGCAGTTTGTGGGCCATAGCCTTCTTCAAAAAAAAGGAGTTTGCCGATTTGACGATTGGTCAGAAGGTAGATATTGCTTATTATCTAGATCTCAATAACTTTAATGGTAAAAGTGAGGTCCAAATGAAATTAATCGATTTAATTAAAAAATAATTTAATTATATGTCTGACAAAAAACTCATTATCTATACTGATGGTGGTGCCCGAGGTAACCCTGGTCCATCTGGTATTGGAGTGGTGGTTTATAATGAGCAGAGAGAATTGGTGCGAGAATATTCTGATTTTTTAGGTATTGCCACTAACAATCAGGCCGAATATAAGGCCGTTATTTTAGCTCTCAAGAAATCTCAGGAGTTAGGTGGAGAAGAGCTCCACTTTTATCTGGACAGTGAATTGGTGGTTAAACAACTGCGCGGGGAGTATAAAGTAAAAAACAAAGACTTGGCGTCTTTGTTTTTAGAAATTCATAATTTAGCTATTAACTTCCAGAAGATATCTTATACCCACGTCCGTCGGGAACTCAATCAAGAGGCGGACCGACTAGCTAATGAGGCGATGGATAGAGGGGAGTAATTAATATGTTCCCAGTCTTTTTATATAAAAATGTTGAACATCTTTTTTAGTTCCTGGTCCTTTTGATTTAATGTAGGTGCATATGTCTGTGGCCGCATAAGCTTTAGCTGGAGGATAAGATCTTATTCCATGGCTCTCTGAAATAGTATAAGGGCCAGTGGAATCGGCGCTATAAATCAATACATGTCCATCATTTTTGAGATGACCTTGGTTGTCAAGCTTTCCTGAAGCTGGCCAACCAATTAAATCTCCTGGGTTTACCTTAATGTCATTTATCATATTGTCTTTACACTTTTTTATTTCTTCGGAACCTTTACCAAAAATAATGGCCGTTCCCATTCCTGGGTCTTTAGTAAATCCGGCGCAACTTAGAACTTGTCTAACAAATCCAGAACAATCATAGCAGACAACTAGATTATTTTCCGATTCTATGCTGTTGGGGCAAGGCATTCCGTAGGGAAATTCTGGATTTGATTGACCCATTTCACTTCCTTCGCCATTTTTTGATCCTAAACGGTAAACTATTTTGTCTTTAAAACTATTAGCTATATAAGGTATTACAGTTGAGCCACCACTTCCTGGACAATATATCCCGATGCCTTCTAAATACCCAGTGTTATTATTATTTGTAGAAAAAGGATCTCCAAATCCAGCCAAACCG
>PFAQ01000043.1:3334-7760 GCA_002778645.1 Candidatus Falkowbacteria bacterium CG10_big_fil_rev_8_21_14_0_10_39_9 | reverse complement strand
GGTGGCCGCATTGTCTAAATAGACCTTCATATTATTTTAATTCAATACTTTTGATAATCGCATCTTTTACGGGATGATCAGAGTCATCGGTCGTGAGGCCCTCGATCTTGTCGACTGTTTTCATCCCAGAAACTACTCGGCCAAAATTAGTATAATATTGTCCGGTCATAGGGGTAAATAATTCCTTGGTCACAATGAAGAATTGAGAGCCATTAGTATCTTTACCGCGGTTAGCCATGGCTAAGCTGCCCCGGACTAATTGATGAGTATTATATTCATCAGCAAAGTCATAACCTGGACCACCCATACCGTACTTAGCCTTATCGCTACCCCGACTATTGGGATCACCGGCTTGAATCATAAAATCTTTGATGACGCGATGAAATTTGGTGTTATCATAAAATCCAGTTGAGGCCAGATTCATAAAATTATTAACGGTAATCGGAGCGTCATCGCCATAGAACTCGACGGTAATATCCCCGTAGTTAGTCTTTAAAATGGCGGTGCGATATTTCTGGAATAGATCTTTCTGCCCAGCTAAAGTCCGATCGGAACTAGTAGCCGACGACTCGCCTAAATGAGATTGATTCCCGCTGTTTGATGAGGCATTATTTGCCATATTGTTAGTGGCCGGCACTTCCTTTTGACTGCAACCAGAAAGGGCGAGGCTTAAAAATAAAATTGATAAAATTGCTGTTATCTTTTTCATATAGTTAAATTATATTAATGCTTAAATTATAGTACTTTTAAGGCAAAGCGTCAACCCCCGTAAAAACCTCGATCGCTGTCATCATTGACATTATAGCAAAAATATAGTAGTTTTTAAGCAAGCTACCGAAATATCCACCTAAAGACATAGTCATGAAAACAAGCTCTTTAAAAAACATCATTAATCAATCAGTCAGCGAAGAATTAAATTTCTACCAGATTCTAAAAGTCATTTTATTTTTGGGATCAATTATTGTCCCAATATTAATAATTATAACTACTATCCTTTTAATCAACTCAAACACTAATCTTGCCAAAATAACCTGGTATCTAGCAGTGATAAGTTGCATTGTCTGCATTGTAGCCTATCTACTGGCCACTGTTTTAACCAAAGAGATAATCACAAAAACTAATAATTTAGCAATTGATTATTTCCAAACTCAAACCAAAGATATCTTGGAAAAATTTTTGACGAAAGACAACAAATCTATAATTGAAAAAATGCTAACTGATATCCAAGGCAGAAAAATAGTATCCATAGTACCAGAATTCAAACTGAAATCTATTAAAAAACCTCAAGTGAAATTAATTGCCAAAATAGATTTCAAGCGATTAGAATATATTTTTAAGAAAGAAGCCATTATTCTGCAGGGTTTTGAAATCAAAGATGAAAAAGTTATTATGAATTATTTAATTAACTATTTACCTTATTGTTTTCAAGCCAGGGAATTTTCTCTGCCCCTGATATCGCTAGAATAATTTAAGCGAAAAACCAACAAAAAAAGCCGAACAAATACTGCCCGGCTTTTTTATTTTTATTTAAGCAATAGTTTAAACTTTGAAATCCCGTTTCATCTCGAGATCTTCTTCCTGACGCTTCTCCTCAATTACTTCCTTAGCCTGAGCCCTTAACTCCTCTAAATTAAGCTTATCGAATTCATAACTTCGTTCCGTCAAATATTTTTTATTATTTAATTCTGGATCTTCCAAGACTTCCGACAATAGCACCTCCAGAATCGCACCAATCTTCGGACTGGGATCCACCTGCAAAATAGCCATCAGATCAGTGCCATTAATTTTCAACATTTTAACCGACAACGGATCATTCTGAACCTTCTCCATCATATACTGCAAATGGCGCAGTTTATAGGGCATCTCATTGGTCAGTCCCGAACCCAGACGATCAGCAATACGCAGATCAATTAAATCACTTAAATTATCTTTGCCGGTTTTAGCGATTAACCGCCGCACGGAAGCAGCTGACACTTCTCCCACGTTGTAATAAAACATGTGGTTGCGCACCAGATTAACAATCCGAATGGAATCTTCATTGGAAAACTTGAGTCGCTTCAAAATCTTCTCCGTCATCTTAGCTCCAATATATTCATGATTATAGAAAGCCACATGACCGTCAACCGTTCGGGCTGATTTAGGTTTGCCTACATCATGGAGCAAGGCGGCTAGGCGCACGGGCCAAGCTTTGTTGGGACAGTATTTCAAAGATAAAATATTATGATCAAAGACGGTATAGATATGATGATAGTGCTGTTTGACATCAACCCCAGTTTCGAGCTCTGGCAAAATATATTGGAGCAATTTATTGTCGTGCAAGCGCTTGACACCCTCATAGGGAGTGTCAGATGATAAAATTTTGACTAGCTCATCCCGAATTCTTTCGCCGGAAATAAACTTAATACTGCCCGCCAATTTCAAAATTGATCGCTCGGTTTTAGGTTCAATTTCAAAACCTAATTGACAAGAAAAACGAATCGCCCGAAGCATGCGCAGAGCGTCTTCTTTGAATCTCTCCGATGGTTCGCCTACCGCGCGGATTATTTTCTTTTTTAAATCTAATTCCCCACCAAACAAATCAACAATTTCATAATCTTGATCACCAATTTTGACTGGGATAATATACTTGGCATCCACTTCCTCAATTTGTCCCACTGGAGTCAGCGCCATAGCGTTGACGGTAAAATCACGGCGCTCTAAATCTTTCTCCAGCTTGTCTTCAAATAAAATCTGATCCGGATGACGCCGGTCAGAATACCCCTGTTCGGAACGATAGGTGGTAACCTCCACCACATCACCCGCTTCATTTCTAATCGGAACTAAAACTGTCCCAAAAGCGTTCTCGTATTTAGAGCCAGGTAGAAGCTTAAGCATCTCCTCTGGCCGCGCATTAGTAGCAATATCCCAGTCCTTGGGTTCTTTAGCCATTAATAAATCCCGGACACAACCGCCCACTAAATAGGCGCTTTTGCCTCCGGCTTGGAGCTTACCAATAATATCTAAGACAAATTCAGGTATTTTCATTTATATTTTGCTTTTTTTTAACTAATTTTAGTATAGTATATTTAAGCATTCCAAGCAAACTATTGACACAATTACATAAATATTGTATAATTAAATAGTTAAAAGTTCGTTGAAAAAATCATGGTTTAGTTAATTTAATTACCCTTTTAGTTCCCGAGATATCGGAGATTGAAAAAGTAATTAAATTAATCATTCATTCGTAAAAAAATAAAACCATGAAAATAAAAATTATTTATATAGCAGCCATAGTTATAGCAACCACAATTACCCTAATCAATCTTAAAGAAAAACCTGAATTAAAAATAAAAGGAAAAGAAGAAAATGGGGCTACAATTTATAGAGCGAATAAATTTACATCGCCTTTGTATGGTTTTATGACGATAGATAGAATCCAAAATGATACTATTTATTTCGACATTAACCTGGAAATGGCCAAAAAAGAGTTAAAAACTGACAGTATATTCTTAATAACGTCATCCAACGGAAAACCACAAAAAATAGCCGAAAACAACTTTAAAGTGAGATACGGCGAAAACTTCAACTTCATAACTGGTTACGGTTTTGAAAATATGATGTTCATGAACAGTAACTTTCCCCGCGGAGCAGTTATAACCGTAAATTTTAAAGACGGCCAGCCTGTGCTATAAATAAAAATATAATTAAAAGAAACCAAAGAACCCCGAATCATGAAGACATACAATGGCATAATAATTTTTTCGTTTTATTTTTTATAATCGGCGGCCTTACCATCGAGATAAGCCCTGTTAATGAGAAAGCAACACTAATTATTCACCATAACTTATCGCTGAAAGCAGCCAGAGAGCAAGACTACAAGACATTAACGGACAGAGATATCATAAATCTCTACCGCTTAAAACAAGACTGCAAGTAATAAAAAATTACTTACAAAAAAAACCTTCAATCAATGGAGGTTTTTTTATTTCGTTAAGTAAAGTATTATTCAGTCATCATAATAACCATACTCGCCTTAATATCAGCAATAGCATTTAATTTAGCTGTTAGTTCAGTGATAATCTCCTGGGTGGTATCGAGCGTTAGAGTAATTAGTCCCGGACAAGCTTCCACACATTGACGATTAACATTAACCCCCAGACGAGCAATAATGTGATGACCATAGGTAGTCAGCAGTTGATTCATAGCCAGAGAATTTCCCTGGCGATTGCTAGTTAAGATGCTAATTGTTCCCAAAACTCTTTTTTCCATATAATTATTTTTAATTTATTAAATTCTTTTAAGCCATTTTAAAACAGCAAAGGCAATAATACTGCCCGCCAAGGCGGAAAATAATTGCATCCAACCAAACATTATTCCCAGAACAACCACCGCCTGCGAGTTAGAGATAATCACGGACAGAGATTGAGCCCCTAAAAATAAAAAAACA
>PFAQ01000043.1:996-3324 GCA_002778645.1 Candidatus Falkowbacteria bacterium CG10_big_fil_rev_8_21_14_0_10_39_9 | reverse complement strand
AAATAAAAATAATATTAGAAGCGATGATAAAAGGAACGGCTGGAGCTAAAAACAAAGGCAATAAACCACCGGCGAGAGCCATAAGACTGGGAACGGCAGAAACGATAATAGCCAGACGCAGGCCACTTAAGAATAAAATGATAATTAAAATAGCATTAACCAGCGGACCAGTTAACCATTGGATATGAATAAAAAATGGTAAAAAAGAAGCTAGTCCTCCCAGGACAATAGTTACTATTAACTCCCGCGGGTCAACTCGCTCTAAAGTTTTTTCCTTAACATAGCTCATATAATTATTTAGACCTGGCTCTCTTTTGATATTTAGTGTGCAAAACTGAATGATCAATTTTTTTAGCTTTCAGCCAATCCAAAACTTCAATAACCTCTTTATTGTCATGTGCCTTTCTAATCTCTTTAAACTTATCAATTTGATACAGCGCTGCGACCCTAGTCTTTCTAATTTCTGCTGTAGTGGGAATCGGTTGACCACCGCCGCCAATACAACCGCCGGGACAAGCCATCACTTCAATGTAGTCATACTTTTTCAAATTATCTAAAACTTGATCAATTACTCCAATGCCATTAACCACGGCGACGCGCAATTTTTTGCCCGCCAAATCAATCACCGCCTCCTTGATTTCCTCCAAACCTCTAACTTCCTTAAAATCAATTCGGGAATTACAAAATTTAGCCAAACCATCACGACAAACTAGGGCATAAGCAGTTCGCAGAGCCGACTCCATAACACCACCAGAGGAGCCATAGATAACTGCCGCCCCACTGCCTTCATTGAAAATCTTGTCGCTAGCACTGGGTTTTAGTTTCTGGAAATCAATATTGTTTTTTTTCAATAAGAAACCGAATTCTCTGGTAGTCAAAACGTAGTCTACAGGATAAAGTCCCTTGACCTTCATTTCCTGACGACGAGATTCAAACTTCTTGGCAGTACAAGGCATAATTGAAACCACCACAATTTGTTTGGGGTTAAGCTTCATCTTGTCGGCCCAAAAAGTCTTAATGATTCCACCCAAATGAATTTGCGGTGAACGAGCTGTAGTGAGATTAGGGATTAATTCAGGATGGAAAAACTCTACATACTTAACCCAAGCCGGACAACAAGAAGTAATCATCGGCAATGTAGCTTTTTTGTCTCCCAAGCGCTCTAACAATTCTTGGGCCTCCACCATCGTTGTCACATCAGCACTAAAATTAACATCAAAGACGTGTTGAAAACCTAATTTTTTGAGAGCGGTGACTGTTCGCCCCGTACTCTTTTCGTCATAAGGCAAACCAAATTCTTCTCCGATAGTTACTCGAACCGAAGGGGCAAACTGAGCCACCACAATTTTATTTTTATCAGCTAATAATTTTTCCACAGCCGACCAATCATCCTGCTCTTGGGCAGCAGCTACCGGACAATGCAAGGTACATTGACCACAATAGATGCAATCGATGTCCTTATTGGCAGTTGGCACTACTTCCTGATTTATGCCCTTGCCTTTTAACTCTAGATAATTAATCTTTTGAATATTGGAACAAGCCTCAATACAGTTTCGGCAATCAATACATTGAGTGCCGTCAATTTCCACGGCATTGGCTAATTTACATGTCTTTCGCTGGCCCTTGCGATCTGGAAAACTGGTAATTTTAATTTTATATCGTCGAGCTAAATCTAGCAGAGCGCAATTATAGCGCAAAGTACAGTTAGCACATTTTTCAATATGCTCGGAAAATAATAATTTAATGTTTAAATCACGAGATTTTTGCACCCGGGGAGAGTTGGTAAAAATTTCCATCCCCGCCTTGACCGGAGTCGAACAAGAAGTGGCCAGATGTGTCTGCCCCTTAATTTCTACCACACAGACTCGACAATTAGCCTTGACCGAAAGGTCGGGATGTTGGCACAAAGACGGCAGAAAAATTCCATTGGCGCTAGCCACCTCTAAAATACTCTGGCCCAAAGAAGCCCCAACAGACTTACCGTCTATAGTTATTTTAATCTCAGATTTAGGCATAATAATTATTAGCTTTTAATTCCACGCAAATCTTTATACATCAGATAAGTAAAGACCATAAAGACTGGAATGACAACCACCCAGATTAGATTCTGGATCAAGCTATAAATAGTATACATAATGGTTCCCTCAGATAAGAACATAAAAGGAATGCTTAAAACAAATGAAGCCAGCATTGCCACTAAAAGTAAAAACATTGTGCGACCAAAAACACCCCACCAATAGCCAGAAACCAAAGCCTTACTGCTCTTAATAGCATTCATTCCTTTCACATCTTCAAAGATTAAGAAATATAAAGCGAAATAATAAAAAA
>PFAQ01000043.1:0-925 GCA_002778645.1 Candidatus Falkowbacteria bacterium CG10_big_fil_rev_8_21_14_0_10_39_9 | reverse complement strand
CCAATCTGAGACCTAACACCGAAGTAAATTAGAGCGACTAAGGCTACCAAGAAAAGAATCACTAATATAATCCCCAAAATCATATTAGCATTAACCGCCAACCAAGCTGAGATCAAATAAAATGGTAAATAAGCGGTAAAACTAACTAGAAGCATTAACATAAACTTCTTGAAGTGTTGCTTGTACATCTTAATAGAACCCGATACTAAATCATCTACTCCCAACATACTTTTTTTCACTGGACCAGCGGCCACCAGTGGCTTATCTGACGTTTTATTGTTTTCCATAATTTTTTATTTCATCGATTAAAGAAACTTCTTTAATCAATAAAATTATTTATATAATTTTCTTAAAATCATTATTTAAAATATTTTTAATATAAGACTTAACTGGAATAGCTACGCTCCCACCTAAAGCACAGAGTGATGTTTGAGATAGGTCATCTAGCAAAGTATAAAGTAAATTCCAATCTATTACTTTCGCTTGCATCATTTCTACTAAACGATAAGTTCCCTCTCGGCAAGGCGTACATTGACCACAAGAATTTTCTTGAAAAAATTTAAACCAAAATTGTAATAATTTTCTCGGTTGCTGTTTAGCCAGATTGTAAATTGTAATAGAGGCTGCCCCAGTGGCTGCCACCCCTAGCTGCTCTTGATTAAGCACTACTCCGGCAGCATCACCACCAACCTGAACAAAAAAAGGAAACTTAGGATAATTACCGCTCTCATATAGAATCTTTTCCATAGTCCAATCATCCGGGAAGGAATAAACCCCGGGGTGTGGCACCGGACCATTAATAGTATAAAATCTTTCGGATTGATATTTTCCCTGAGCAACCAAAGCCACATTATAAAAAGTTTCGACATTGTCAACCAAGGTTGGCACTTCCCACAGACCACTAGTCGTCGGATATGGTGGCTTC
>PFAQ01000018.1 GCA_002778645.1 Candidatus Falkowbacteria bacterium CG10_big_fil_rev_8_21_14_0_10_39_9 | reverse complement strand
CATTGCTCACTATATATCAAGTGATGTTGTTCGGCCAGAAAAAAAAATTACCACCAATACTGTTCCGGTTGACGGCGGCCGAAGCGCTAGTTGTCTAACTCAAAACGGCGAAACTATTATCAAACCTAGTATTATTGCTAATAAAACTGGCCTAGTAGAAAGAAGTGGCACCGTGGAATATATTGTCAAAGCCGGCGATACCGTTAGCAGTATTGCTCAAAATTTCGGCATTAGCGTCAATACCGTTTTATGGGCCAATAATTTGGGCGCCTATAGCTTTATCCGTCAAGGCGACAAGTTAAAGATATTGCCAATCTCGGGTATTATTCATAAAGTAGCCTCAGGCGAATCACTGCAAAAGATTGCTGATAAATATGATGTTTCCAAGGACAAGATAGTTTTGGCTAATGGGCTAGAAAGTGATGGTCGTCTGACTGTAGGGCAAATGATTATTGTTCCCGACGGTAAAAAGATAGCCAGCGTTTCAGCCACTAAAACTACCAATAACTCTGGCGTTCGCCTACCAACTATTATTAAAAATTTAGTGAAACCAGGCTCTGCCCCAATTCAAGGAACCAAGATGCAATGGCCAACTGTTGGTTACCGTATTACCCAATATTATTCTTGGCGTCATACCGGATTAGATATTGCTAATAAAATTGGGACACCACTTTACGCCGCCGAGGATGGCGTTGTCGAAAAAGCTGGTTGGAATAATGGCGGTTATGGCAATATGATTTTAGTTAACCATGGCAATGGCGTTAAGACTCGCTATGCTCATGCCTCTAAGCTTTTTGTTAAAGTTGGAGATAAGGTTAGTCGCGGTGAAGCAATCGCTGCCATGGGATCGACTGGTCGTTCTACCGGACCGCATATTCACTTTGAAGTCATTATCAATGGCCGTTTATTAAATCCACTTAATTATATAAGATAATAAAAATAAAAAAATATGAGTATTATTTTTGGTTTAATTCTTATCGTTGTCGGCACTCTGATTGTTATGAAAACCGAGTGGCTGATGCAAAATTTTGGGCGCGTTGAATGGTTTGAAAAGAACTTAGGAGCTGAAGGCGGCAGCCGTTTAGGCTATAAGTTAATGGGGATTGTCGCTATTTTTGCCGGAATGTTGTTTTTAACCGGATTAATGGGAGGATTTATGACTTGGGCCGTTTCACCATTAACCAGAGTGCGTCAATAATAAGTTATTGACTTTCTGATAAGTGTTAGTTATTATATCAAAGTGCTGGAAGGGCCCTTAGCTCAGCTGGCTAGAGCATCTGCTTTGCAAGCAGAGGGTCATCGGTTCGAATCCGATAGGGTCCACACACTTAAAAAGCAGATTATTTCAATCTGCTTTTTATTTTGGATTATTAGCTCAGTTGGTTAGAGCGTTCCGTTCACATCGGAAAGGTCAGTGGTTCGAGTCCACTATAGTCCACAAAACCTCATATAAACGTGGTTTTTATTTATTATCTTGACATTTTTGTCACTTGGAGTAAAATGTATATATTGACATGAAAATGTATAGATTTGGATAGTTTTATAATATTTGTATATATTATGGAGGAAAATAAAAATAAGCTAATAAAAATTAACGAGGCCGCCAAGATTCTCGATCTCTCCGTTCAAACGCTGAGGCGTTGGGATCAATCCGGCCAGCTTAAGGCTGTTCGACTTAATCCTCGGGGATATCGTTATTACAAGCTCTCAGATATCCAATTACTATCTAGCGATATTTTTTCTCTGGCCGAAGAATGGCTTTCTCTCCCCGTCGGGATCGAGCCAGAAAATCAGTTTTTTTGTTTAGACAGTCCAGTCTTTCAAACCAGACTTAATGGTCTAGAAAAAATGATGCAAAAGATTCCTGAGTTAGAGCAAGATTTCTCTTTAATCAGCTCTGTTGTAGGCGAGATTGGAAATAATTCTTTCGATCATAATTTAGGTTCATGGCCCGACGTCAGAGGCATCTTTTTTGCTTTTGATTTAAACAAACACCAAATTGTTTTGGCCGATAGAGGCCAGGGCATTTTAACCACCCTACGGCGTGTCCGCCCCACACTAGTCAGCAACGGCGAAGCTCTTTTAACTGCTTTCACCGAAAAACTCTCTGGTCGAGCTCCAGAGAACAGAGGCAACGGTCTTAAATATGTTAAGAAGGTAGTAGTAGATATTAAAAAAAACATACCTCTAAAATTATATTTCCAATCTGGAGACGCTTTTATAGTTTTAGATGAAAAAACAACCAACCTAAAAATTGAACAAACAACCATTCAATTTAGAGGTTGTCTGGCTTTAATTAACTTTTAAAACTATGACCATTGAATTAAAGAAATTTGGTAACCTATTAACTTCCCGCCAACTGGGCAAAGAATCTTTAGCCGCCCTTTTATCTCAGCTACCGAAAGACGACAATGAAAAAGTTATTATCGATTTTCTAGATATCACCACCTTTTCACCTTCCTGGGGAGATGAGTTTTTGTCACCCCTGCAACAAAAATATCAGAATAATTTATTATTAAAAAACGTTTCTAATCCATCCGTTAAGGCCACGATTGAAATTTTAGAAGAAACTAATCAAATAAAATTTCAAACAGAAGAATAGTATCTCATAATTTATATTTTCAAAGATCAAACCTTCTTACACTAACTCGATTAGTTTCAGTGTTAACATAAGAGACATAAATAACATTATCAGACATTAAAGATTTAAGGGAGGTTACGGAACTGAGCGAAGCATAGTTACCTACATATGGTGGCGGCCAACCAAAGGCCGCTCCCACTGGCTCCCAACCCGTAGGACCTCCTCCGGTATACTTTGTTACCACGGCATAATAACCTTGTCCCCAATAACCCTGGAAACTAACAAAAATATCTTTGTGATTGGTAAAAATATTCAGATCAGGCACATTACCGCTAGTTAACAGAGTGCCCACTGAAGACCAGACACCGTTCTCATATTTAATCACATAGGGGTTCAAATTGTAAGCAATATATGGAGTTCCATTATTAATTACTAGGGCAGTTTGTTGCGCCCGATAGCTGGTATTGGCGTTGGTATCTCCGACTAAGTCCCAAGTAGTACCGTTGAACTTTCTTAACTTTTCCTCCTCAATATAATTTCCGGGGTCATTCCAGTCATCATAAGCAATGTAAATATCACCATTATAAATATCGAGTGATAATGATTCAGCGGTATCAGTTCCTACCGGACTAGTACCCACATCCACCCAATTAGCGCCATCAAATTTTTTGATAAGAGTTCCAACGGAAGTGTCATAATATAAAATATAGGGAACATTAAAATATATCTTCAGATTTAAATAATAAACATTCCCGACTGAGATTGGTATAGTTCCAACATCTACCCAACTAGCGCCATCAAATTTTTGTACCACACCTCGATTACTATGGGCCACATCGCCATAAAAAACATAGGGGTTGCCACCATCATCTAATGCTATGACGGGACCACCAAAAGTAGCTCCATCAGAGAATCCTAAACTGCCAACCGCCACCCAATCAGCCCCATTGAACTTTTTGACGCTCAATTTGTCCCCCGCACTACTATCGGTATAAGCCACATAAGGGGTGCCATCATGAACCGCTAAAGAAGTGAAAAGAGCGGCACTATCGGAAACATTTTCATCTCCCAAGAATTGCCAATGACAAGAATTGTACTCACAAACATTACCACAATAATCTTCCATCACACCGCCCGGTGTTGCACATTTATTTCCGGCTGCCAGAGTTCCAGTTTGGTTACCCAAACAATAACTGATGGTATAGGTATCCGGACTAGTTGATTCATAATAATAATGATTGTCAAAAGCGCAAGAGCCATCAACTGGCGTCGGAGCCGAAGGAATAATCTGCATATAAGTTGAAGTAGCATCGGTGGTGGTAGAAAATAATTAGCCGCTATTCCATTCTTCGGCCGTCGGATAACGATTCATGTCATTGTAGAATAACTCCAGAGCGGTCTGAACTTGTTTAATGTCACCGGCTTTTTTAGCATCGCGTGATTTAGCTCGAGCATTGGATAGCGTAATAATGGAAACCGTAACTAGAACACCAATAATAGCGATAACCACCAACAATTCAATCAAAGTAAAGGCAGGCTTTTTAGTGGCTTTAAAAATCATAATTAATCTAAATTTTTTAAATAGTTCTGCCAATTATTATACCAAATATTACCTAATTTAAGCAACTTTTGGTAATAAAAAACGGACTATATTTTAGCCCGTTTTCTTAATTTAATCTTTTTTAAATTACTTCTTGGCCCAGGAAAAATTAATATCTTTCTCCAGATAGCCCACTCCTTTTACAAATGGTAAACGTTCCATGAATCCCAACTTGTTTAAATTCCGAACATCACCTGAAATTCCTTTCTTTTCCAGTCCCGACAGAACCAAAACTTCGGAGTCAGTCATGGTGGCTAAAAGAACGGCCGCATCAATTTCACTTAAATCAAATCGTCTTTTAAGAAATAATAAATGAGCCCGTTTAATGCCCATGCCATAGACAATTCTTTTAGGTTCCTTGTCTAGCTTATAATAAACATTCTTGTACATCCACTGACTAGTGGACTCAAAAGCTAGAGCGACATCGGAACGAGTAAAGAAAACTGTTTTGCAATCAACACTTTCCTCAAACAAAGCCAAGAGACAGGTATTCACCCAGGATCTCTGATCAGCTCCCAGAAATTTAACTGAAGCCGGCAAATTCTTTTCTCTCAGACGACCTTCGCATAAACAATCATTAATATCTGAAAAGATATAAGCAATTTGATCAGAACAAGTAACAACCGAATATTCCAGCGGCAAAAGAAGATTGTCACGCCTCGAATATCTGGAGTGCTTGCTAACTCCCTCTAAAACTTCAAAAGAGATATTAACACCTTGACCCTTACGTTCAATTTCTTGGAGCAATATTGGTCCAAAGTTTTCATGGCGAAACTCAGCTCCAGTTATTTCACTGACAGTTCTTTCAAATAAGTGTCCAAAAGGTGCATGCCCCACATCGTGAGCCAAAGCAATCGCCGTAGTCAAAGAAACATTCAATCCTAAAACCTGAGCGATAAGAGTCGCGATTGTTTCTACCTCTAGCGTGTGCGTTAACCGGTTTCTGACTAAGTGATTTTGCACTATGGGAAAAACTTGAGTTTTACCGGCTAGAGCTCTAAACCCCTTACAGGATTTTATTTTCCAGATATCAGTCTCAAACGGACCTCTGGCTGGAGAAAATAATAGATCTTCATCTTCACGGCTCTTACGACCTAAAGTATAAACCGTCTGGAAAGCCTTAGCTCTGAGAGCGTGGCGGTAAGCCACCACTCCTTTCATTTCATCGATTTCTTTCATCTTTTATTTAATTTTTGTTAATTTTCAAATAACTAATTTGATCTAAAATTAGACTAAAAACAATTTTTTGCAAACTGGTTTGAGCGTATTCATTGATGTCGGCTATCCCGCGGAAACCTTTTTCCATGAGAATAATATTATCATCGATCTTTTTTCTTTTCATTTTTCAAAGAACTTTAAGTTAATACTGAATTGAATTAACTTTAAATCCTACCGCCAAAGAGCTCTTTTGTTAACCAAAAAGCCGCCCGAACAAGGTGGCTTTTATGAACACAGTATTTTATTATTCCAGACAACAATTAATTGCTTTTTTCACCAAATCTCCTAGTTTGCCCATAAAACCTTTCTTTTCTTTGTCCTGTTTATTTAAAGCTTCATCATCAATTTTCTTGATATCGCCAGTATTAATTAACTTCATATTCAAACCCCAAAATAGAGAGTAGAGATTATAGGCCTTAGAAAATAATTCATAAGCATCTTCTTTGCGACCCCGCCCCATCTCTTTAGTTCCGACTTCCATGAGTCTCATCGAAGCGGCTAGTAAATGTTTAGAGATGCACCACACTTCCCCGTCATATTCTTTAATTAATTTTTGCATTAATTCTTTTCTCATCTCGCGCACATCTTTGATCATGTCATAGTAATCGGTGTTTTCAGTCTTAGCGCCGGTAAAGAAAAAATGTTCTTCAATGCTAATTAAATTCATGACTGCGATACTTAAATCTTGATCAGAAGATAAATCCAACTTATTATCTTTTTTTAGATTATCCATCTTATCAATAAAATTTTGCAATTCTTTTTGATTAATATCCATATAAGTGTAAATTAATATTTAGTAATGAAATAAAAAACGAAACTTAAAATTAATAAAATTCCCACTGGCATCACCACCTTCTGAAAAGGGAAGTGAGCGTGATTATTATTTTTTTTCTTGAGATAAGCATACCAAGCACCCATAGCATAAAAAAACACACTCCCAACTACTGTTCCTAAAACAATCTTATCAACATTCCACAGTCGATTAAAAGGATGACCAATAAAACCGGTAAAATAGAAGGGGACAAAGACCAGGGCATAATAGGCAAAATAGGTTAGAAGAGCCAGCCCGGGAAAATTAATTTTCTTCTTTCGCTTTAACCAATCAACTGTCCAGGCTGAAGTAGCAATTAACAGTCCACCAACCCAAAGGCTGGAAACAGAATCATCAATTCCAATCCAACGAGAGAAACCTAATCCAGCTCCAACTGCTATAGTACAGACGGGACAAAAAGCTTTGGCCGACAAAGTCCAAAAAAAATTGGCTAACAATAGAACAGAAAAAATTTTTAGCTGTTTCATAATCGGATTAAAGTTTAAACTTAGTCTTAAAAAAATTCACAATATCGGTATCGCCACTCAAACATTTATTATCAACCCATAAGAAGGGAACACCTAGATCATTCTGAGACAAACCACAGGCCCGAGCCGCCACCACCATCTCAGCCGCATTAGCCTGATTCTTATAAACCTCTTTTTGGGCAAGCGGCATCTTATTCAATATCTGATTATCACTAATATATTGCTCCACTATCTTACAATGGGGGCAAGTATCGCCGTAAAACAGAATATTTTCCCCTAACAAGGGATTAGTCTCAGTTTTAGCCGTCTGAGACTGGGAAACACAGCCAGTTAATAGGAGGGGCAAAAACAGAAACCCTAAATACCAATATTTATTCATATTTAATTTATGATTATTTTATCTTATTTATATCCATCATAGTATATCATATTTAGCCCACTAGGCTCAAATCTCCCCTAAAATAAAAACCCCCAATTTATTAATATAAACTGGGGGACAAAGAAGTGAGGCCTTTTTCAAGAAACTTTTTGAAGTTTCTGTTTTTTTTCGCCGCTTTCTATTATTTTTTTAGCGACCTTTTCTGTGAAGATAAGGTCTATTGCCTCTTTTTCTATTTCCTTAACTATTTTTATAATTTCATCCATATCGATGCTTTTTAAAATTTTAGGATTTCATTTAACTAAAGAAATTATATCACACTTAGTTATTTCTGCCAATAGTAAGCGGATCAGAATCAAAATATCCGCCATTTTTGACCATTTTATAACCTCTTTTGCCTATTTATCCAATAAATGATAGAATAAAAGCATGTCCAAAGACCAAAAACTCATTATTATCGATGGAAATGCCATTATTCACCGCAGTTTCCATGCCCTCCCACCCACCATGACCACCAAGTCTGGCCAGGTAGTTAATGCTGTCTATGGCTTTGCTCTTTTCCTCTTGAAGGCCATCGCTGACCTAAAACCCGACTACTTAGTTTTGACATTGGATAAAAAGGGTCCAACCTTCAGACATTTAGAATATAAATTATACAAAGCTCAGCGGGTCAAAGCTCCGGATGAATTATATGATCAGATTCCTCTGATAAAAGATTTAGCGACCGCCTTTGGTATCCCTATTTATGAACTCTCTGGTTTTGAAGCTGACGACTTGATTGGAACTATTTCTAAACAAGTAAATTCTGGCATCCAAAAAATTATTATGACTGGTGATATGGATACGCTTCAGTTAATTGACAACCACACTTCGGTTTATACTATGAGCCGCGGAATTTCTGACAGTGTTCTGTACGGAGCTAAAGAAGTCAAAGAGAAATATAATTTAGAGCCCGGGCAAATGATTGACTACAAAGCTCTGCGCGGCGACCCGAGTGACAATATCCCGGGTGTTAAAGGCATCGGAGAAAAAACTGCCAGCGAGTTGCTGAATAATTTTTCTTCTCTCGACAAAGTCTACGAAGCTGTGGACCAAAGTGACGCCAAAATTAAACCGCGGACTTTAGAATTATTAAAAGAACATAAAGATGAAGCCTACCTCAGTTATAAATTAGCTACCATCAACCGCAGTGCTCCGATCACTTTTGATTTAAAAGAGTCTCGCTTTGCTAATTTAGATAAAAATAAAATAATCAAACTGCTCAGTGAGCTAGAATTTAAATCTCTCATCCCCCGATTAGCCAACCTCGACTCTTATCTCGGAACTGACACTGGAAAAAATAACAACCTCTTCAGCAGCATTGAAGTTGATAAGTTTGCTCGCGACCAAAAAAAGTTCAAATATCACATTGTTGATAGTGAAGCCGCCTTCCAATCTTTCTTAACTGAGTTAAAAAAACAAAAACTACTAGCCATTGATACCGAAACCGACTCGCTTGATCCCCTCACGGCCCAGCTCCTGGGAATTTCCTTTTCCTGGAAAGAAGGCGAGGCCTATTATCTCAACTTCGCTGGGGGCAAAAAGGCCTGGATACAAAGTTTATACGCCCCATTAAATGATGAAAAAATTAAGAAATGTGGTCATAATATAAAATTCGATTTACGCATCTTAGTCCACCAAGATTTAGACTTAAGGGGAATTTATTTTGACACTATGATCGCCTCCTATCTACTCAACCCTGAAAATAGACAGCATAATTTAGACGCTCTGAGCTTCGCCGAGCTGGGCTGGGAAAAGATTAACCATCATGACCTTCTGGGAGATGACTTCAAGGCCAAAGATTTTGCGGCCGTTCCTCTCGCCAAGATGGGAATCTATTCTTGCGAAGATGCTGACTTCACTTTTCGTTTGATGCACATCCTGGAAAAAAAGTTAAAGCAGGAAAAATTATTAGACCTCTTCCATAATATTGAAGTTCCCCTCATTCCAGTGCTCGCTAAGATGGAAGACGCTGGAATTTTACTTGATAAAAAAGTTTTAGCTCACATGGCTAAAGATATTAATGCTGATGTAAATAAACTAGAAAAAGAAATTCATTATTTAGCTGGCAGTGATTTTAATATCAAGTCTATCAAACAATTAAAAGAAATTTTATTTGAAAAATTATTAATCAGCCCGAAGGGAATTAAAAAAACTAAAACCGGATTATCCACGGCCGCTGATGAACTAGAAAAATTAAAAGACGCTCATCTAATCATTCCTCTCATTCAAAATTATCGCGAGCTCACAAAACTACTCAGCACTTACGTTGAGGCCTTGCCGGAACTGGTCAGTGAGACAGATCATCGATTACATACTAGCTTTAATCAAACCATCACCGCGACCGGGAGACTCTCGTCCACGGAACCTAATCTACAAAATATTCCCACTCGCACTCCCTTGGGTAAAAAAATCCGCTCCGCTTTTATCGCTCAACCTGGATATACTTTTGTCAGTTTAGATTATTCTCAAATTGAACTTCGTCTCGTAGCCCACCTGTCGCAAGATAAAAAAATGTTAGCTGCTTTCCAAGCTGGTGAAGATATTCATACGGCGACGGCCGCTGCCATTAACGAAGTGGCTCTCAAAGAGGTAACTCCAACTATGCGCCAAGAAGCTAAGGCGGTTAACTTTGGCATTATCTATGGCCAAGGTCCCCATGGACTCAGCCAAGGAGCTCAAATCCCTTACACTAAAGCTCAGGAGTTTATCGCTAAATACTTTAAGACCTACGCCGGCATCAAGAACTATATTGCCAAAAGCCTAGAATTTGCTCACAAACATGGCTATGTAGAGACTATTTTGGGGCGTAAACGTTATTTACCAGAAATTAACTCCACCATTATCATGATCCAAAAGGGGGCGGAACGTATGGCTATTAATATGCCTTTTCAGGGGGCGGCGGCGGATATGATTAAACTAGCGATGATCCAAATTGATAAATATCTGGGAGACCAAGATGATATTCGCCTGATTCTACAAGTTCATGATGAATTAATCTTTGAGACCAAAACCGATAAGGTCCAAAAGTATTTGGGAGACATAAAAAATATTATGGAAAACGTGATAAAATTAGATGTCCCAATAATAGTTAATGAGAGCCAGGCTGATAATTGGGGTGAGATCAAATAAAAAAGATGGCTTAAATTAATCAAGCCACCTTTCGATAATTTCTTCTCTCGTTTTTTTCTATTATTCCTAGGCCGATTAAAATCATAATCGTTGCCAAATACATTAGAATCACGATTAGACATAAGACTAGGCCATAAAAGGGGGCGGCTACATAGGTGAAATAGCTCATGATAAAAATCATGGTAGCTATAAAGAAGTAGCCCGAGAAATAAAATTTTGTCCCCGGAAAGCACCAGCGATATCTATAGACTATGAAATATCGCATTAGACCTAGCCATGAGCCGAGAAAAACAATATTCCACCAATGATTTAAGTTATAAACCAACCCTAAATCATCGGCCCGGAAATTAAATCGGCCATAAATAAAGATGCTGAGCTGAGATAAATCAGCCTCAGTGATATTCTCCACTTGCCCCCGATGGATGAAATAAAAAGTTGTGTAAGCTATAGTTGAAACTAAAAGACAACCGATGAACCACAATAATCCAACAGAGACCGGCAAAGACTTTATCTTAGCTAAGATTTTTTCTCTTTGATAATTGCTGATAACTTTACGTCGCACTAACCAAGGAGAGATAGCCAAAAATAAAACCCAAAAAAGAATCCCCAATAAACTGCTTATCATTTTAACCTCCTTTTTAAAGACCAATATTACTATCAATTAATCATAAATTTTTATATATGTCAATGAATCTCAAAATCGAATTAGCCGGAAAAAAGATAGCGCTTTTGGGTTTAGGCCTGGAAAACCAAGCTCTTTTGCAGTATTTTTTGAAATATCACCTAAAAAATACCATTACCATTTGTGATTCCCGCGCTGTTAAAGAGTTAGGCGAACGCTACCAAATATTAAAACAAGTGCCGCAAATCAGATGGCGTCTAGGAAAAAAATATAATCAGGCTTTATACAATTTTGATTTGCTTTTTCGCTCTCCTGGTTGGCCCATGGCCTGTCCTGGGATCCAAGAGGCTTTGAAGCATGAAGCAACTCTAACCAGTGCCATGAATTTATTTTTTTCTCTTTGCCCCACTTCAAATATTATTGGTGTGAGCGGCACCAAAGGTAAGGGTACTACTTCCAGTTTGGTTTATCAGATTTTAAAAACAGCCGGAAAAAAAGTTTTGCTGGGAGGCAATATCGGCGTAGCTCCCTTTAATTTTATAAATAAAATAAAACCAACTGACTGGGTGGTCTTAGAACTTTCCAGTTTTCAATTGGAAGATTTAAAAGCTAGCCCAAAATATTCTATCATTACCAATATTTATAAAGAGCACTTAGCTCCGGCCGATCCGCTCAACCCCAACTATCACAAAAATTTTAGATCTTATATTTTAGCCAAGTTAAATATTGCTCGCGCTCAAACCAAGGCTGACTATTTATTTCTCAACCAGAAGTTCAAACCATTATTTACCTCATATCAAAGGCATCTGGGAGGTGGTCGAAAAATTTATTTCACTGGATCAAAACTCGCCAGTCGCTTAGTCGGGAATTATAATCAAGAAAACATTGGAGCGGCAATAGCTCTAGCTAAGACCTTGAGAATATCTAACGACACCATCAAAAAGGCCGTAGCCACCTTTGAGGGACTAGAACACCGCCTAGAGTTTGTTGCTAAAAAAGAGGGTATTACTTATTATGACAATAGCTTTGCTACCACTCCTGAAAGTACTATTATGGATTTACAATCTTTTAAAGCTCCAATTATATTACTAGTGGGCGGCGCTGATAAAGGGGCTAATTTTAAGCCTTTAGCTAGAGCCATTAAACAAAAAGTAAAATTGGCTATATTGTTGGATGGCACTGCCACTAAGCGAATTAGCCAGGAGCTGATAAAGATAAAATATGGCCGGGCCAAAATGCCACTTGTTAAAAGCATGGACGAGGCTATAAAAACAGCCCGAGAAGGAGCTGAGCCAGGCGATATTGTTTTGCTCTCCACGGCCTGTGCCAGCTTCGGTTTATTTAAGAATTATAAAGAACGCGGTAATTTATTTAAATACTATGTCAACCAATAAAAATATCATCGGAATTTTTGACTCTGGCCTCGGGGGGCTCAGCGTCTTTAAATATTTCTTAAAAAAATTACCTCAGTTTAATTATATTTATTTAGGCGACAATGCTCGCGTCCCTTACGGCGGCAAATCCCAAGAAGTTATTTATGAGTACACCAAGGAAGCAATAGACTTTTTATTTAGCCAAGGCGCTAACTTAATTATTATCGCTTGCAATACCGCCTCTGCCGAAGCTTTGAAAAAAATTCAACAAGAATATCTTCCCCAAAAATATCCTCACCAGAAAGTTTTAGGAGTTATTCGACCCCTCGCTGAAGCCGCTTCCCAAAATAAAAAATTGACTAGAGTTGGAGTTATCGGCACCAAGGCCACTATCAGTTCCAATGTTTATAAAACTGAAATCAAAAAATTAAATCCCCAGATTAAAGTCTTTCAATTAAGTACCCCACTTCTAGTGCCCCTTATTGAAGAAGGTTGGGCCCACAAACCAGAAACCAAAAATATTTTAAAATCTTATCTAACCCCTCTCAAAACCAAACATCTAGATGCTTTGATCTTGGGCTGTACCCACTATCCCTTTATGTTGAGTGAGGCTAAAAAGATTATGGGTCGATCTTGCCTGGTCCCTAACACCGGTAGAATAATTGCTCAGAGTTTAAAAGACTATCTAAAGCGGCATTTAGAGCTGGAATTGACCCCAGTCTTCAAGCCAACTATAAATTTTTACACCACTGACGATGTTAAACAATTTAAAAAAGTCGGGGAAAAATTCTTGGGACAAAAAATAACTAAAATTAAAAAAATAACTCTCTAGTATGATTATCTTTTTTTACGGCGACAATAATTTTAAAGCCAAACAAAAAATTGGCGAACTCAAAAAAAAGTTCTTTCAGGAAGTAGATCCGAATGAACATAGTTTTAATATTCTCGACGGCGCTACTACTAATCTAACTGAAATTGGTCAGACAATTAATACTGGATCACTCTTCACCAAAAAAAGATTAACCCTAATCGAAAATATTTTGAGCAATAAGAAGCCAAGTTTTTTGGAAGAGTTTTTGGAGTATCTGCAAAAAAATAATTTGGAAAAGAGCGATGACATTCTAGTTATCTACGAACCAAAAATCAAAAGTCAGAAAGACAAAATAATGAAGACTAGCCTAAACGGAGAAAAAGATAGTGCTCTGGCCGTTAAAGAAAAAAAATTATTTGAATTCTTGAGTCAGCAAAAATTTGTCCAAGAATTTAAATCATTAGCACCCAGCGAACTAAGCACTTGGATAAAATCCGAAGTGGAAAAGAGAGGCAGCTCAATTAAGCCGGGAGCTATTCAGGAATTAATTAAACATAGCGGTAACGATCTCTGGAGTCTAAATAATGAAATTGACAAGTTGGTTAATTATAAAAGAGTTGGCGATATTCCCACCGAAATTGAAAACCTGGATATTGAAAAAATCTGCTCTCAAGCGACTGATGACAACATCTTTGCGCTAACTGACGCCCTGGGTAGCAAAAATCGAGCCCTAGCATTTAAAATACTAGAGGACCAATATCGCCTCGATGCCGCCGATGAATACCTTTTAGCCATGCTCCTGCGCCAGTTTAAGATTATTCTCCAGCTTAAGGTCGCTCTAAACAATGGCGAAAACCTCAATAGAATTGGCCCATCGCTTGGTCTCCACCCTTATGTCGCCCAAAAAAGTGCGACTCAAGCCCAGTATTTTAGTCTAGAACAACTAAAGGAGCTGATTAGTGGGCTAACCCACTTGGACTACCTAAACAAAACCGGTCAAACTGATTTTAGAACCGGCCTAAATCTCCTCTTGGCTAAAATTTAAATATCAGCCAGAAAACTCTTGCTTTTTTATTTCGATTATTATATATTATTTAAGAGCTCTAAAGCTCTCCTATTTTTTTTATCATACCGGGGCAATTAGCTCAGTTGGTTAGAGCGCAACACTGATAATGTTGAGGTCGGAGGTTCGAATCCTCCATTGCCCACTTAATTATCGCGGGGTAGAGCAGTTGGCAGCTCGCCGGGCCCATAACCCGGAGGTCGTCGGTTCGAATCCGACCCCCGCAACATATTCTCGCCTCGGTAGCTCAGTGGTAGAGCAAAGGACTGAAAATCCTTGTGTCGTCAGTTCAATTCTGACCCGGGGCACAAAAAACCCATATAAGATGGGTTTAAATTTAATAACGGGGTGTGGCCCAGTTGGCAAGGCGTCTGGTTTGGGACCAGAAGATCGTGGGTTCGAGTCCCGCCACCCCGACGGAATTAATCGTATCATAAAAAAGCTAAAGAACTTGATTTTTCTTTATTATTATGTTATGATTTTCTTACTTTTAATTAATCTATTTTTTATCCATTATGCCTAATAAACAATCAGCCAAAAAAGAATTACGCAAGACCATAAAACGTAAGAAGGCTAACAACAGCATCAAAGCTAATACCAAGAAGTTAATTAAAGACACCATCAAGAATTTGGAATCAAAGGAAGTTGTGGCCAAAGACAAAGTAACTGCCGCCATCAATAACACTATTCAATCTATTGATAAAATGATGCGAAAGGGAATTATCAAAAAGAATACTGCTTCTCGCCAAAAATCTAAATTACAAAAGAAAGCTAACAAGGCTAAATAAAAAATTAATATTGCCCATTCTTGGATATGGCTTTAACTATACCTCGGATTGGGGACGAAAAAAACTATGTTAGACAAGAAAAACAAGGAAAAGTTAATAAAAAAGTTTCGGACTCATGACAATGACACTGGTTCCCCTCAAGTGCAAATTGCCATCCTAACTGCCGAGATTGAACAATTATCCGAGCATTTGAAAGCTCACAAACACGACTATTCTTCTCGTCGTGGTTTACTCAAGAAAGTTGCTGAAAGACGTCGTTTACTTAAGTATTTACAAAAAGAAGACGCTCCAGCTTTTGCTGAGTTAGCTACTAAATTGAAATTAAAGATCGCTCAAAAACTACAAGAAGAGGAAGAAGAGAAGGCTCTGAAAGAAAAGAAGTTTGATGAAGTTTTAGGCGAAAATGAACCAGAAGAAGAAGTTGAAGAAAAATAATCATTTATGATAAAGCACAATGAACAAAGAGTCGGTGTCCTGGTAGATGTTTCAAACATGTATCATAGCGCCAAAAATTTATACGGAAAGAAAGTTAATTTCCGTGAAATATTGATCCAGGCCGTCGCCGATCGCAAGTTGATCAGAGCCACTGCCTACGTCATCAAGACTGAGAATAAAGATGAAATGGCCTTCTTTGAGGCTTTAAGCCAACAGGGCTTTGAAGTCAAGATGAAAGACCTCCAGATTTTTGCCGGCGGGGCCAAAAAAGGTGATTGGGATGTCGGTATTACTATCGACGCCATCAAATTAGGTGATAAATTAGATGTGATTATCCTGGTTTCCGGCGACGGTGACTACTTACCAGTAGTTTCTTACTTGCAGAACAATAAAGGCTGTCTCGTCGAGATTATGGCCTTCAGAAAGACTGCTTCTTCCAGACTGGTTGAAGAATCTGATGACTTTACTGATTTAGGCGCTAACAAGAAATTCTTGATTTAAACCAAAATCGATATACAAAAAAGACCCGTATTTTATGGGTCTTTTTTGTTTTAGCTTGAGGAGTTAATCCAATAATTGTTAACCAGCTCACTTTTTAGGTTATAAGCATCGCCGTGTTTTAGCATTCCTACATAAGACGCTAGACTTGCTGGCTTGGGGTCATTCCCGATCTTAATCATCATTCGCCTTTTAGTTTTGGTACGCAAAACTTTATGCTGAGAAAAATTTATCCAACCCAAGAAATCGACCCCCTGAGCCATCGTTTTTAAATAAATTTTTCGCGGATGAATTTGCAGTTTTAATTTATCGTTCAAAAACTTGTCTGCCCTCGCCAAAACACCAAGCAGCTCATCTCTATCAGCTGACAAAAAGACAAAGTCATCAGCGTAGCGAATATAATACTTAACCTTAACTTGATGCTTCACATACTGATCAAAAACATTCATATAAATATTAACCAGTAACTGGGAGGTTAAATTACCCAAAGGTAAACCTCGACCAGGGGCAGACTCATAGCTACTGACAATATTATTTATTAACGACAAAATTTTTTCATCTCCAATATATTCCCGCAAAATTTCAAATAAGACTTGATGATTAATATTATCAAAAAATTTTCGAATATCGCACTGCAAAATCCAAACCGTCCTAGCATGATTACAACTGGCCTGAGCCGCCATTTTATTAAAAGCTATAATGGCTCGATGAGTGCCCTTGTTTAAACGACAAGAATAGGAATGAGCGATAAAAATTCTATCAAAAAATGGATATAGCTGACGATAAATAGCATGATGGACTAAGCGATCGCGGACTGATGCTTTATGAATATGTCTCAGTTTCGGATCAGAAATATAAAAGTCATGATAAGACCCATGGGCATAAGCCTCATTGGCAAGTTCGTTATTAAGTTGTAAAATGTTATCAGCTAAATCAAGAGAAAATTCAATGACATCTTTTTTCTTGGTCTTGCCCACAATAAACTCTTGCCAAGCGGCCAATAAATTTCCGGGCGCAATAATATCTTGATAATTAATATTTAATTTTTTATTCATAAAAATATGGCTAATAATACCCCCCCCCATTGGAAATTTTTCTATTTTGCAAAAACTAACCGAAAGCTACCTGCTTTGGCATGGATTTTCACTTCAACTGCCTCGCTTGGTCCGTTATAATCTAGGAATTAAAATTGACAATTTATTTACGGAAACACTGGAAATAATCCTGACGGCTAAATATACCACCAAGGAAAATAAATTATCATTCATCAACCAGGCAGCCATTAAGCTGGACTCTTTAAAATTCTTTCTAAAAATTCTCTGGCAAACCAAGTCGCTGGATAACAAAAAATATTTGCAGTTATCAGAAGCACTTGATGAAATTGGAAAAATAATTGGCGGTTGGAAAAAACTATTTTAAAAACCAGCCTTAAAAAAATAAAGCGGGAAAATAAATTACTGGCGGACACTGAAGAACCGATCATGAGCATTCCAATCATTGTCAAAGTAGCGGAGGTTGAGCTTGCGATCGTTGTCATTGACGTTGAGACAGGGAACATAACGATTGTCATTGGAATTGCGCCAAATGGAGCCAACAAAAATCGCTTTCAGCCATGAGTAGCACCGCCCCGGCAATACTGCCGGGGTTGAATTTTATTTGGGATAATTAAATCCGCCAGCTGAAAGCGCCAAGTATTCTATTTTTTAAAAACAACACTCGGCACGCTAATTAATCCGATTAGATTAATCATTCCGACCAAAATATTATTTTAGAATTCGGCCGCCTGAAGTTGTAACCGCAAGCAGTTTCACCTACTATCCGAAATCTATTCTAACATATTTTTGAGGATAAAAAATCCCGTTTCATTATTGTGAAACGGGAAATTATTATTTTTTCAAGAGCCAAGAGCTCAAGAGTCAGAGAGAAAGCGTCAATTGTCCAAACAACAAAGAGTTACTTGCGGACACCGAAGAACCGATCAAGAGCAACCCAAGCAACGCCAAAGCAGCGGAGGTTGAGCTCGCGACCGCTGCCACCGACGCGGAGACAGGGAACACAACGAATGACACTGGAAAGGTGCCAAATGGAGCCAAGAGCTATTACTAGGAATTCTCTTTGCAGTTCGGGATGAGCAGCACCGAGAGCCAATAATTCCATTAAGGTGGCTGGACGATAGCCTTTTTTGTCCATTTCGGAAATTGCATCTTCACTGCTAATTTCACGGTGAAAATGAAATAATTTACCAGCAATATCTACTTTCTTGCCAATCATTTCCGGAGAAATGGGGAATTTTTTACCGTTAATGCCACTGTTTTTATAATCATAATTACCGTCAGCAACTGCTTGCTCTGGGGTTTTATTATAATCAACGGTGAGATTAATTTCATCGGTTGATAAAAGAGGTTCATTGTCAGCAATTTTGCCGTTTATTAAGGCAATAATTTCGGAAAAAGAAAGATTTTTACTTTCCATAATTTCGAAAAATTTCTGTAATTCTGTAGTATTGATTATCATCGTTTCGGCGGGTTTTATGGTGAATATTATTTATTTCAAGGATCAATGAGTTAATTATACCACAAGAGCTGTAGTTTGTCAATCCTATTTACAAATCTTAATATTTATTATAAGCTTAAGATGTTTTTAAAGGTAATTTTAACCCTAAAAACAACTTAATAATAAAGCCTTGACCGGCAGATACATAGCACTGTTAGAGTGAATCTACAGTCTTATAATCTGGCGGCCAAGCAATACAATTATGAACAACAAGGAAACTGTTGTCTCCTGTAATTGGTTAGGCCGCACCCTCACCATCAAAACAGGCAAATTAGCAAAACAGGCTGATGCCTGCGTCACTGTGCAATATGGCGACACCGTCTTAATGGCGACTGTCGTGGAAAATCGGAAAGAACGCGAAGGCGTTGATTTTTTTCCACTCATGGTGGAGTTCGATGAGAAACTTTACGCTGCCGGTATTATCAAAGGTTCTCAATGGATCAAACGGGAAGGCCGTCCTACTGACCAAGCTATTCTTACTGGTCGCATGGTAGACAGAGCTATCAGACCACTCTTCAATGAAGAATCAAAAAAAGATGTCCAAGTAATTATTTCTGTGCTGTCAGTTGACGGTGTAAATGATTATGATGTTTTAGGTTTGATCGCTGCCTCTGCAGTCTTATCAATTGCCGGTCTAAAATGGAACGGTCCAATTGGTGGTGTGCGCGTCGGACTAATTGAAAATAATTTTGTTTTCAATCCTACCTACGAACAACAAGCGTTGAGTTCTTTAGACTTAATCGTTGCCGGTACTGATCAAAAAGTTATTATGTTAGAGGCTGGGGCTAAAGAAGTCCGAGAAGATTTAGTTTTTGACGCTATCATGGCTGGACAAAAAGAAATGCAAGGCGCTATCAATCTGATCAAAGAGTTAGCTAAACAAGTAGCGGCTCCGCAGAAAGAAGAAACTAAGAAATTAATCACCGAAGAAGAAACTAAAGCCAAGGAAGAAAAACTGAGATTGTTAGAAGTAGGCAAGGCTTGGATGAACGAGAATATCAAAAAATATTTATTCGACAAAATTTATTACACCAAAGGAGAACGTAAAGGCGCTGTTCGCGCTATCAAAGAAAATTTAGATGAATATCTTTTTTCTCAAAACATTGATAAGTCCACTCGGGAATTTGTAGTCAAAAAGTTAGCCGAAGAAATGATCGAAGCTGAAGTGACCCGTTCTATCTTAGAAGATAAACGCCGGGTTGATGGTCGCGCTTTGAATGAAATCCGCGAATTATCAGGCGAAGTGAGCTTTTTACCCCGCACTCATGGTACTGGTATTTTCTCTCGCGGTGAGACTCAAGTCTTGTCCGTAGTCACTTTAGGCGCTCCTGGACTGGAACAAAGTCTAGAAGGCTTAGAAGGTAAGAGCAAAAAACGTTACATGCATCATTATAATTTCCCCCCTTACAGTGTGGGTGAAGCCGCTCCCATGAGAGGCACTGGCCGACGTGAAGTTGGTCATGGTGCTCTCGCCGAAAAAGCTCTGACTCCAGTGCTGCCAGCCCAAGATGCTTTCGCTTATACCATTCGAGTCGTGAGTGAAACTTTAGGATCCAATGGTTCTTCTTCCATGGCTTCTACTTGTGGTTCGACTTTGTCCCTGATGGATGCTGGTGTCCCAATTAAACGTCACGTGGGTGGTATTGCGATGGGCCTGGCATCAAACGCTGACATGAGTAAGTGGGAAGTGTTGACTGATATTCAAGATTTAGAAGACGGTCCAGGCGGAATGGATTTCAAAATTACCGGAACTGATGAGGGTCTAACTGCTATTCAACTCGATACTAAGACCACTGGATTAAGTGAAGAGATAATTAAAAAAACTTTGACTCAAGGTCGCGAGGCTTTGAACCAAGTGTTGCAAGTATTGAAAGAGACTATCCCAGCTCCTAGAGCTGAGCTGTCTAAATATGCTCCAAGAATTATTTCCTTCAAGATTGATCCAGCTAAGATCGGTGCTGTTATCGGTACTGGTGGAAAAACTATCAACAAGATTATTGATGACTTTGAAGTTTCCATCGATATTGAAGATGATGGTCAAGTAAATATCTGTGATGTTGATTCCGAAAAATGTTTGGCTGCCGAAAAAGCTGTCAAAGATATTATTCGGGAATTTGAAGTCGGCGAAGTTTTCACCGGTAAGATTGTCCGCATTATGGACTTCGGCGCTTTCTTAGAATTAGGTGGTGGTAATGACGGTTTAATCCACGTCAGTGAAATGGCTCCCTACTTCATCGGCGCTCCTGGTGATTTCTTGAATGTCGGCGACACAGTAACTGCCAAGATCAAGGAAATTGATGACCAGGGTCGAGTTAATCTAACCATGAAGGGGTTGGAAGAAAATATGCCTCTTTGGAAAGATGAAAAAGGCAAATCCGAAGGTCGCCCAGCTGGAAGTGGCTTTAGCCGTCCAGGCGGAAATCGCCCCAATGGTGGTGGCTTTGGCGCCCCACGCCGACCCCGATTCTAAAAGCTATTGACTTTTAGCCCTTATTAAGATAATATTTTTCTATAAAATTAACGAATAAACAACCATTATGTTAACTATCAGACTATCTCAAGTCGGAAAAAAGAACAAAAAAATGTTCCGGTTGATTGTATCCGAGAAAACTAAGGATCCCTTCGGTGATTGCTTAGAGATCTTAGGCTCATATAACCCCCATTCCAAAGACTTGCAAGTAAAAGCCGACCGAGTAAAACACTGGATTGAAAATGGCGCGGAATTATCCCCAACCGTTAACAATTTATTGATTGAAAAGAAGGTGATAACCGGTAAAAAACTGACCAGTTCCAGTATTAGCAAGAACCGAACTGAAAAAATGAACAAGAAACAAGAAGAAAATAAGAAAGCTGCTGCCGACAAAGTCGCTAAAAAGAGGCAGCTGCCGCTAAGGCCGCCGAAGAAACAGCCGCTCCAGAAGCTGAAGTTGTTGAAAAAACCGAAGAGGCCGTAGCCTAAATTGACAATTTTTAGCTCTCTGGTATACTTGATATTATAAATTGCCTGTTAAAATAGGCGAATGTAATTAATAATTTTTTGACAAATTTGAAAGATCTTAGATCGGTCAATTTGCTGAAAAAAGAATCGTATGAAGGACAAGGAATTTTTAGAAATGATTGTAAAAAACATCGTTTCCAGCCCGGATGCTGTTGTGGTTGATAGAACCGTAGATGAGATGGGTGTTCTTTTGACTTTAAAAATCGATCCAGCTGACATGGGTTATGTCATCGGTCGTCGTGGTCAAACTGCTCAAGCGATCCGCACTTTATTAAAGATCGTTGGTGCTAAAAACAATTCTCGCGTCAATTTAAAGATCTATGATCCAAATGGTGGAGCTAAACCAGCTGGTATGGTCCGAAGAGATGATCGAAACGACAACAGGGTTGATAATCGAGATATTGATACTTCTGCTGTTGATGACTTAAAAATCTAAACTAAAAAGCATCATATAAACAAAAAACCACAGCTCACTTTACTGTGGTTTTTTGTTAAATAAGTAATTTATGAATTTCAAAATCATCACTATCTTTCCCCAGATTTTCGACTCTTATTTTTCCGAGAGTATTATTAAACGCGCCCAAAAACAAGGTATTATCAGCATTTACAGCCAAGATTTACGGGAATTTACCTCTGACCGCCACCGCACGATTGATGATACTCCCTATGGTGATGGGGCCGGAATGCTCATGAAGATAGAGCCCCTCTATCAAGCTATTAAGAAGCTAACCAAGAAGGCTAACAAAAAAAGAAAGGTTGTTTTACTCTCAGCTCAGGGACAAAGATGGACACAACAATTAGCTCAGAAATACTCTGGGCTCGATGAAATAGTTTTTATCTGCGGCCGCTATGAAGGGGTTGACGAGAGAATCAAAAATTTTATCGATGAAGAAGTCTCTATCGGTGACTATGTCCTTACCGGCGGTGAACTGGGAACCATGGTCATGATCGACTCTATCACCAGACTCCTTCCTGGAGCTCTGGGCAATGAGGCTAGCTCGCAAGATGAATCGCATTCCCAAGTAGGAATACTGGAATATCCCCAATATACCAAACCGGAGAAGTTCAAAATCAGGGGCAAAAGTTATGACGTCCCCGAGATTCTCCTCTCGGGCAATCATCAAAAAATCAAGCTTTGGCAAGAAAAACAGAAGAAAAGCACCCAATAATTTGGGTGTTTTTTATTACTGTTTTAGGTACACACATATTGCACTTTTTCTAAAGCCTCATT
>PFAQ01000030.1:19389-20097 GCA_002778645.1 Candidatus Falkowbacteria bacterium CG10_big_fil_rev_8_21_14_0_10_39_9 | reverse complement strand
ACCCCCAATTATCAGCCACCTTGATTCTGATATGGTAATCAGTTCCAGCATTAGAAGGATTATAGTAATGCACAAAGGGGAAATCACTGCTGGAATCCAATGACTGACGAATATCTCTAAAGCCATCGTCAAAATCAACTACCAATTGATAGATTGGGGCCTGCTCAGCATCGATGGAGGTACCAACATGCAAAGTATAATAACCAGCACTAGTGATGTGATAAGCACCAGAAGCATCGGGGGTAATAACTTGCTTTTCGGGATCCATCATTTTAACATTATTAATCTTCGGCAAGATAGCGCACCAATTAGCGTCAGGGTGTCCAGTTTCATAACGGGTGGCACAAGTTGGAATAGCAGCACTAGGATTAGGATTTTTGAAATTAGGGCCAGAATAGTCATAAGAACTAGATCCCCAAGTAAACTTCAAGAAAATATTTTTAAGCACTCTAGCCGGATCATTATTAGTACTATCCAATCCCAGATTTTTAATTCCAGCCACATTAGCAGTGGTAACACTAAAGCTGTTAAAGCTATTATCATTAGCAACGATGGCCCGGCAAGTAGAAATTTTACTGCTACTGCCATCCATAAAATATTCTCTAGTATTATTGTCACAACCATAAGGCACGCCAGCAGAACCAGCTCCCAAGTTAGCCGGGACGGGAGCGAGGGCTGGACCATAAGGATCGTTAGCTCCTCGAGTAT
>PFAQ01000030.1:0-19373 GCA_002778645.1 Candidatus Falkowbacteria bacterium CG10_big_fil_rev_8_21_14_0_10_39_9 | reverse complement strand
AGGGCCAGAACCAAAGGCTTGATTATTGTTGGCTGGTTCCCAGAAAGAAACTGTACCAGAGGAGGCGATATTTTTTAATCTGCCCACCCAAGGAACTCCAGTAGTATTTAGAAATTCAATACATTTTGGCTGATACTCGCTGACGTCCATTAAACAGCCATTACCATGACGATTAAAGGTACCAAAGTATTCACCCCCGGCAGCACTACAGGCCGTAGAATCAGTAATATCCAGATTAACGATTTTGAGGACTTCTCCTTGTACTAAAGAGCCATCATATTCATACCAACCTTCTTGATATCGTTTAGTAGCTGAACCAGATTCGTTTCCGTAACATTTATCCTCTATGGTTTTAGTAGGTCCAACTTGCGACAACGGGATAGCGGTTGGAGCGCAGATATTCTTATGCCAATGTGTTCTTCTGACACCACAGGTACCGGAACTTTGACAGTCACAAAAGACACCTTTGCGCTCATATCCAGCAGAACAATCGCCGCCAAAGCCATTCTGAATATAGCACTCATTATTACCACCACATTCGCCATTAATGTGATATGGACCCTTTAAATCATACCCAGTTCTAAGCTCTACAAAAATAAAGTTAGCACTAACCCTCGCGCAATAAGATGGTGTGGGGCCTGACGGACTATAGCCATTGAAACCGGAATTAGCCCCGGAAGAAGCTTGTGAGCTTCTGACATTATCAATTGGATACCACATCAGACAGACGTCTGGATTCTTAGGGTCATGCTCTAAACAATAACCATAGATACCATCGCTAATAACATTGGCGTTGGAACTTTTACAAGACAAACTATCTTGTTTAGGATACAAACGACATTCTTTAGCAACATAAGTATCATTAGCCACCTTAAGTACTGGCTCGATACTAATATCATCGAAATAAATTGGAGCGTCATCTGCGGCTAAATCATGAACCCCCGAATAGAGATAGATAACAACAGAGTCAGAGTCATCAATAGGCGAGAATTCCAGAACCTTTCTTTGCCAACCAGAACCAGTACTGGTATAGGAACCAGGCCACTCAGTTCCATTGAAATGCAACTTCAAAGTTCCACCTTTACCACCAGAATCATCAATGTTGATCAAGAAGTTAATATAATATTTAGTGCCTTTCTTAAAGGGATAAGGAGCTGTGATGTAAGCCACATTATCAGGATAGGCATTGGTAACCTTCAAAACACCGATACCCTCAGCTGGATAAGAAATATTACTTTTTGAACCCAACTTCTCTGAACTGGTGACAATTGAATAGCTACCGCTGATAGAGGCCAAGTCATCATTAAACTTCCAGCTCAGACGAGTATCTTCACCAGTCTCACTCATGCCTGACAGATAATAGTTATTCATCTTGGAGTAACCGGAAATATTGCGATCATTACCACTGTTGAAAGTATGATTAATTTCAGACTTGGTTACAAAGCTTTGACAACGACCATAATCGCTCAAGTTGTCACACTCTCCCAAGAGATTACAAGTCTCTTCTCCTGTTACCGGATCAATCGAGCCGCTGACGCAAGCGAGCCAACTAGAACAAATCCGATTAGGTTTAACCTTAATCAAAACGTTAGAATCAGCTTCGGATAAGTTGGCCGGAGTCACCGGAGAACCAGAGTTATAGGAACCACCATAAGCACTCCAGCTCATAGCGCTTAAGCCGCCAGCGCCACTTTGCTTTCTCTCGTTGAAGAGAATACAACCGGTATCAAAACCAACCGCGCCTTTACAAGCCGTCTTGTCAACATCAGTTAATAATTTATAATCCAAAACTGTACCGCGGATATTAATAGTCTTGTTAGTCTCGGCCCCATAGACAGTACAGCTAACATTATTTAAGGAATTGAACAAAATATTTTTGTTAGTCACTGTCTTGTCGATGGTGATAACATCAGTAGTGGCGGCAAAACTATTATCCGCCGTCAAAACTCGGACGGAAGCTGGACACACTAAAACTGTATTATAGGAAGCAGCCATATCGGTAGCCGAAAAGCTATACAGCTTATTCTTCAACAGAGAGATGCTCTGTTTTTGATAATTGGGATAAGCGGAGGGTAGGGTGGAAGTAGCCCAAACATCACCCGGAATACGATCTTTGTTAATATCTTCCCAGGTCGGATTAACCACGATGTTAGGCGAGAATTCGCTCACTGGATCAATATATTCGGTGCAACCAGAGGCCTTAGTTTCGCAGACGCCGATAGTATCCTGCGGTTGATAAACTAAATTACCGCCGCCGAGTCCAATAGTTTTAAGGGAATCAACGGTACAAAGATAATTATTCTGATCTAAAATACAATGACCAGTGCTGCAATCAGTATCAGCGCTACAAAGTTTATTCTGAGCCTCAGTAATATTATTATGAATGTCGACATTGATTTTGCCATTACCATCAAAATCACAGCGCTTAATCGCTCGTTTATACCACTTCTTAGCTAAATTCAAACCGGAGACGCCCACTGGTTGCCGCCATTCGCAGACATTATCACCTGGGTCTTTAAAATAACTGGATTGACCATCAAGATATTTCCAAACATCACAACCAACTTCCGCGCCACCACATAAAGTGCTCTCGTATTTGTCGGGATTATTATTAACATAAGTATCGGTATATAAATTTTGGACGCTGACATCTTGATTGGTAGCTGATTGAGCTCCCAGACGAGTACAACCCTTATTCTCAGCGCCGCATTGCTTAGTATCATCATAAACCACATAAGCCATTTGATCGGCAGACACCTCGACGCAATCAGCTCCATCGCCGCTATCACAATGATTATTAGGGGTACCACTCTCTCGGAAAGCCTGCACTCCCGGATCCGCCGAATTATTAGTCAAAGACATTAGTTCACAACCTGCCGAGGAATCCGCGCAGAGATGGCTAAAGTTACGCAAGTACGACACTTGTTTAGCGCGATTAGTATAGGCTGAACAACCTAAATTATAATTAACACCTTGATATTGATCTAAGACATCATAATAACAAGAGTTAGGAGTGAGCCAAGAATCTTTAATTAAATAGAAACGATCAGTGACTTCGGTTAAAACAACATTATCCAGCAAGAAACTACCATCAGCTGAGAATATCAAAGCTTCTTTTTCGGCAACAGCATGGTCCAGCGAAGTCAAGTTGAGAGAATACATTCTCCATTCATTGCCGCCGGAGATAACCACGCCACTATTATTTTGCGAGTTAACATTAAAGGCCGAATTGGCATAACCACTACTCAAATAAGCATTAACAAAAACATCATTATTGGTCTTGGCTAAAAATCTCAAAACATAAGCTGAGTTTTGTTTAACACTAGCGCCAACCGTAATGCCGACGCCCCGGGCATAGTTAGCCTGCTGGGCAGCATTAACATCCGGCACTACTTTAGACCAAAGATTTCGAGCCACCGCTAGAAGATTAAAACCTTGTCCACCGCGAGAAGTGTTATTTGGATCAAAATTAGAAGCACTATCAGCACAATTACCACCAACAAAGTTATAAGACAAAGAGTGACCATTCTTGTTGATAGAATCAGTGCTCAAAGAGCTGTTATCATTACAATTACCCACCCAAGCCTGATTATTTTCAAAATCATAAGCATCAACTATTTTTAGGTTGTTGCCATAATTACCATTATATTCGCGACAGCCATTTTCAGAGGCCGCACAACTCTTGCCCTCGCCGGGAATAGCTTGATAAACACAAGCGTTTTGATTGGTGTCCCAAACTCCGCCATTCTTACAAACATAGCAGAGACTATTAGCCTCATCCCAGTAAGTATTAGCACTATCACAATTGGCTGGGTCAGTAATACTTTCATCTATAGGAGACTCACTAATCCGATAAGGATGACAATCTTCCGAACAGGTAATGGTGTTGGAATAAAGGGCATAGAAAATAACACCATCCTTGTTGTATAGTTGGCGACAATCAGCATTATAAGTAGAATCTGATGGGCTCGCATTATAAATTGCCTCATCGCAAACCAAGGCCCCATCCACTAATTGATTATGGCCAGCATCAAAGCTGCCCTCAGTTAGAACTGGTTGGTCACCAACTGCCTTCAACTTATAAGGCTGTAATTGATAACCGGAACCAGCACTACCCCAACTATAGAAGACGCCACAAATATTATTATTTGGCTTAATACATTGGCGCAGGAAGCTATAATATTCCTTACCTTCTCCGCCCTGAGACACAGCATCTAAATTAGTAAATTCGGTACAACCCACTACGTCAGCACTGCAAGAACCGGCCATTTTAGGAATAAAATTAGCCTCTAAAGAGTTCTGGAAAGAAGTAGCTTTTTGAATATAAGAATCATAACCATCACACTCCGCAAAACAAGCATCAAATGGCGTTGCCTTAGCGGGCAGAATAAATTCATCGCGCACTGAAGTATATAAGTCACAGTCAACTTCAGAAGCATTACAACGTCTAGTGTAGTTATAACATTTAGCTGGAGCTCCGGGCTTCAAACGATAGTCAGGAGAGTCTGGGTTAGTACTAATATAACAAGCTGAAGCTAAATAGCTTGGGATTAATTTTTGATAGGTTAAACCATTCTGGTAATAATCACTGTAAGCGGTACCTAATTTAGCGAGCTCCAATTTGGCTCGGTCGATCTGGCAAGAACTATTATCACCGCCAGAATTACCAACTGAGATATAAACATGATTGTCGCTCAAGCCTAAAGGAA
The DNA here is from genome assembly GCA_002778645.1 of Candidatus Falkowbacteria bacterium CG10_big_fil_rev_8_21_14_0_10_39_9. Classification (GTDB taxonomy): domain Bacteria; phylum Patescibacteriota; class Patescibacteriia; order Patescibacteriales; family UBA12465; genus CG1-02-41-21. The sequence goes on along the minus strand of PFAQ01000030.1, from coordinate 14,664 downwards.
AACCATAGGTTAAACTATAATAATTCCAATCAGAACCAGAATTTAAATTAATAGTTTTGTCGTCAACTCCCACTCCACCCAAAACCGCCTGGTCGGAAACGTCACAATTTTTGGCGTAGAAAGAAAAAGTGTAAGTCCGACCAGAAATATTATAATCATTAGGACCCACAGCCACATTCTTCTTGATAGCACCGTTGAGGATTAGAGAATTATAACTAAAATAACCATCCGCAGTAGTAGTAGCACTGTTGGGGGAAGACAGATTGTTAATATCCGTATTAATATTCCAAGAGCCCACCTCCAAACTTTGTTCAAAATCAGAATTAAGCAAAAAATTATGACCAGCATCCATATTAATTCTAATCAGCTCATTACAGCCTTCCTGGCTACTATCGCAGAGCGCTGCTTTTTTAGAAAAATAAATCGATTTTAAATTATTCCAAGCAATTTTATCCGTAGAAGTGGTATAAGCCCCAGACATAGCATAAGGTCGGCAACCGACGTTATCAGCGTTACAAGTACTATAATCAATAGTATTTTCCAGATAAGCCACGCCGGCCCCATTAGATTTTACAAAAGTCTGACAAGTATTATAAATGGCGTCGCAAGAGTCGGAAGCAAAATCCCAAGTTCTCTTCTCTTCCGTACAATAACCATAGGCTTCGCAAGTGCCATCCGCTTTTTCCTTAATACAACTTTGTTCATCGGCACAATAATTATCAGCTCGAGTTAAAATAACTTCACTCGGAATATTTTCACTAGCCGAAATAATTGTTTTATCTAAAATCTGATTGCCATATCCTTCCCGTTTACAATAATTGAGTGGTGCTTTCAAAACCCAATTAGGATCAATTAAGCCCTGGCACCAGGTCGAAGACACAAAGCCCTGACTAAATTCGTTATAACTATCATTCGGATCAAAACAAGACACTAAATCCATTAAAGTAGCTTTAGAGTTATTCTCTTCGGTCTTAATCAAGGCGGTCTCCCAACCGACAGGAATAATGCGGAACTTTCTCAGAACTAATAGAGAGCGCAAAGAATAACCTTGATTAAAATCTACCTCGCGAGTCAGCTTCCAATTTTTATTTAAGAAGCCTTCTTTAATAGCTTCAATTACTGTCTTATGTTCACTGATAGCCGAACTAAATTGACCATCTAAAATACAATTAGTTGGACCTGGTTTAGTCGAATCAGGACAAACTGATAATTCACTTAAAATATCATAGTCGCCCCGAGATTCAAAAGTCGGCTTGATCATTTTCGCTAAATTAGCTGTAACAGCTGAGGATCCATGATAAACACTGGGATCACAATTAGGATCATTTAGACAATCATACTTTGTCTCTCTAACCCCCCCATTAGCGAAAGAATCAGCAATTTCTTTATCTGTTTTACCTTTATAAAGACCCAAAGTTAAGGCCTCCACCACATTACCTTGAGATAAATTACGTAAAGCTTTATTAAAAGCGGTCACAGCTAAAGTATTTAAAAAAACTTTAGAGGCATCAGTAATCGGATGCGGGCCAATTGAAACCTTCTGACTATCAGCTGTTGCCTGGAGAGCAGCTGTCATTTGTGCTTTGGCAGTCCCTGGCGGCTCGGTAGTCTGACCACCGATATTTTCTCTGGGCAACCAGCCTTCAATACTTAAATCTAGTTTCTTTTGTTCCTTGGTATCTAAAACTTTTTTATCTAATCCCGACATCACATCTAAGGCAACGGAGAGATCGCTACCGCCAACGCTAAACATGCCGGCCATATTCTTTAAAAAATCTGGACTATTAATATCTTTAATCTTCGCGTCCACACTTGTTTTCCAGGAATTAACCATGGTGCTGGCCTTACAGGTTGAATCTTTAATCTTAGCATCATTAGCCCCATCTACTAAACCTAAACCAATTAAAATTTTAGCATTTAAATTCGGCTGACAAAAATTAACATTTAAATTGCTGGCAAAGGCATCAATATAATCACCAGCAGCACTATCTGCAATACTTAGCAAATATTTGCTAGGAGTTTCTGTAACGTATAATGGTTTTTGCCCCTCACCCCCGGAACCAATCCAAGAGGCCGTGTCATAGGCAACTCGCTTTAAAGAATTGGTAATGGCAGTTTGCACCATAGTTGAACCAACCCTAGACAAGGCAGCATCTAATTTCCTCGTCACACCACTAATAACCTTCATTACTACTGTCACGGGACCACCAATCAAATCAGTAGCGGCTTGCGCAAAAACTGGTTTAAGCGGCAGTGCCGAAAAAGCAAAAATAAACAATAACGTCAAGAGAGTGCCTTTAAGAAAAAGGGGCTTAGCTGATTTTTTCATGTTATTTAAAAATTATATTTATTTAAAAATTGTCTTTTATTGAGCGCCAGCTTGAGCCTGATTTTGGAGCGATTCTTGGTAACTAGCTATTAAATCATCGTCGCTAATCTTATCCAAATTGGCTTGATCCATACCATTATCTAAAAGTAATTTCCGTAATACTGCGGGGTCACTTTTACCACTCAGCATATCTCGAGCGGTCTGCTCTTCTGCTGTTAGCCCGGAGACCGTGGAACTGCTGAAATCATCTGGAGTAGAAATAGCAGAACTGATATCAACACTAATTGGAGCACAATTATAACCGGCGGGGCAATTAGGGTCAGTATTATGCAAAAGTTCTTCCTTGTCATTGAAGCCATCACTATCGCTATCCTCTAAATAAGGCGAAGTTTTATAAACATTAATTTCATCATAATCATTTAATCCGTCGCCATCACTATCTAATTTAGTCAGATCGGTTGTAGTGCTCACTATATTGATGGAACTAATTGTTTGATTACTGACTAATTTTTTACTGTAATCAAAAGGAGAATAAAGATTGTAGCGAAAACGAAAAATAGCAAAAACCAAAACCAGAACTGTAAAAGTTCCGAGAGAAATTAAAGAGATTTTTTGTTGTTTATCCAGAACCCTCGGAACTGGTTTTTGTTCCAAGTTAGAAGCCTCGCTATCAGTGAGCGAAAATTTATTTTGGGCGTAATTCATATGTCATTATTATAACACAAAATCAGAAAATTTAGCAAACAAAATCAGCCAATCAGAGAGGCTCAACTCTTGCGCTCGAGCTTTAGGATTATATCCGCTTTCTACCAAGATTTTTTCGACCTCTGTCGGACTCAAATGAAAACCATTACCCAGGTTATTTTTCAACATTTTGCGCTTGGCACTAAAGCCAATTTTGAGTAAGCGAAAAAAAGCCGCCGCATCAACTGCGGGCAACTCATTTTCAGATTTTAGAATGATTTTAATCAAGGCACTATTTACTTCTGGCTGTGGCCAAAAAGCGGCCGCCGGAACAACGGCAATAATTTCCGCGGTAGCATAGAATTGCACCGATAGGGCCAAAAGGCTCATGTGCGGGACTAAAGCTACAATTCTCTCAGCTACTTCTTTCTGCAACATGAGTACTAGGGACTGCGGTTTATTTTTAGCCGTTAAAAACTTACGCAAAAAAATAGAAGTAATGTTGTAGGGTAAATTAGCGACAATTTTGTAATCCAAATTAGCAAAAAAATTATCTGGCACGGTCAAAATATCAGCATTTAAAACTTCCACGTTGGTTATTTTTTCCGTTAAGAAGCGAGCCTGAAGCAATTCCGCCAATTTCTGGTCGAGCTCTACCGCCCAAACTTTATGGCTAACTTTAGACAATTTTTCTGTCAGAAAACCTAATCCTGGTCCTACTTCCAGCACCGTATCGGTGGGTTTAATTTGAGCAGCGGCAATAGCCAGATCAAAAAATTCTGCTTCAATTAAAAAATTCTGCCCCTTAGAATGGTCTGGGTTAAGACCATAGAGACGAGCGAGTTCGAAAGTTTTTTGGGCTAAATTCATGGAGTGTATTTAATCACAATATTAATTAACTTATCCGGCACAAAGATTTTTTTAACAATTTCTTTTCCTTCTAACCATTTTTTGACTAGTTCATGCTCGAGAGCTAGCGCCAATACTTCGGACTCAGAAATCCCCGTTGGTAGCTCTAAGCTAGCTCGCATCTTGCCATTGACTGAGACCACCATAGTGATTTGAGAGTCCTTCATTAGATTCACGTCTGGAGTTGGATAGGAGCTGCGGAAAATACTATCTGGTTGGCCAATATTAGCCCATAATTCTTCGGCTAAATGTGGGGCAAATGGAGCTAATATTTGCAGTAATAAGGGGTAGTTGGCCTGACTTAATTTACCACCCTGATTATAAATAGCATTAACCAAAATCATCATGGCCGAGACTGCGGTATTAAATTTAAAATCTAAAATATCATCTGCCACTTTCTTAATGGTCTTATGTAAAAGATTAATCACAACGGCGGAGTCAGGTTCGGTGGAAGTGGTGATGTTAATCACTCGATCTAAAAATTTACGCACGCCAATTAAGCCCTTGGTGTTCCAAGCGCTGGAATCGCTAAAAGGACTCATGAACATTTCATAGAGACGCAGAGAATCAGCACCATATTGAGCCACTACTTCATCGGGATTGATAACATTGCCCCAACGTTTCGACATCTTACGACCGTCTTCACCAATAATCAGGCCCACCGCTTTCAGTTTCTTGAAGGGTTCTTCGTAATTAACCACGCCGATGTCAAACAAGAATTTATGCCAAAAACGGGCATAAAACAAATGTCTGGTGGCATGCTCGGCTCCCCCCACATAGAAATCAACGGGAGACCAATATTTCTCCCTTGCCTTATCAACCAGCGCTTTATCATTGTGTGGATCGATGTAGCGCAAATAATACCAAGACGATCCCGCCCATTGGGGCATGGTATTGGTTTCTCGCTGCGCTGGTCCGCCACACTTCGGGCAAGTAGTATTAACCCAATCAGCGATAGTAGCCAGCGGTGATTCACCAGTACCACTTGGTTCATAACTTTTGACGTTCGGCAGAGTCAGTGGTAATTGTTCATAGGGTACCGGCACAGCGCCGCATTTAGCGCAATGAATAATCGGAATTGGTTCGCCCCAATAACGCTGACGAGAAAAAACCCAATCCTGTAATTTATAATTTACTTTTTTATTGCCCTGATTATTTTTTTCTAACCACGCTATCATCTGAGTGCGAGCGGAAGCTGAGTTAAGCCCCGTGAATTCTCCGGAAGCAAGCAATAATCCATCATCGGTATAACAATCTGGGGCTTCAATAGCGGCCGCCGGAGAAATAGATTTTTTAATAGAAATGCCATATTTTTGAGCAAACTCATAGTCCCTTTCATCATGTGCGGGCACCGCCATAACGGCCCCAGTTCCATAGGAATTAAGAACATAATCGGCGATAAAGACGGCTACCTTTTCTCCATTAAAAGGATTGATAGCCTGAACCCCCTCGAGCTTCACGCCAGTTTTGTCTTTATTTAAATCGGTTCGTTCTAAATTAGTTTTATTTTTGACTGCCGCTATATACTCAGCCACTTGAGACCAGTTGGTAATTTGAGATTTTAATTTTTCCACCAATTCATTTTCCGGAGCCAGCACTACATAGGTGCAGCCGAAAATTGTATCGACGCGCGTGGTAAAAACTTTAATTTTCAGTTCACTACTGGCTGCCCCAAAATTAATTTCCGCTCCTTCGCTTTTGCCGATCCAATTTTTTTGCATCTCCTTAATAGATGTCTCCCACTCTGGCAACTTATCCAAATCGGCCAATAGTCTTTCAGCGTAGTCGGTAATTCTAATTACCCATTGGCGCATTGGTTTTTGCTCAATTTCACTACCGCAACGCTCACACTTACCATCTTCCAGATCTTCATTAGCCAGACCAGTTTTGCAAGAGGGACACCAATTAATTGGTTCATAGGACTCAAAAACTAGGCCCGCTTCAAACATCTTCAGGAAGGCCCATTGCGTCCATTTATAATACCGGGGGTCCGTGGTTTTTATCTCCCGCTCCCAATCATAAGTGAAACCCAAAATTTCTAACTGCCGTTTATAATTAGCAATATTGATATCAGTCGCCCCCTGAGGTTGCATTTTATTTTTGATCGCATAATTCTCCGTTGGCAAACCAAAGGCGTCAAAACCCATCGGGTGTAAGACATTGAAGCCCTGCATAATTTTTAGACGCGCTAAAATATCAGTGGCGATATAACCTTTGGGATGACCGACATGTAATCCCACCCCTGAAGGATAAGGGAACATATCCAGGATATAATATTTGGGTTTAGTCTGATCTTCACCCACGCGATAAAGCTGACTCTCCCGCCATTTCTGTTGCCATTTTTTTTCAATTTGCAGATGATCGTACATAGCTTTAATGATTATAATTTAATTAAGTTCTAGTCCTACCGGACAATGATCTGAACCAGTAATTTTATCTAAAATATAAGCTTTTTTCAAGCTTGGCTTAATTTTACTGGAAACCAGGAAATAGTCAATCCGCCAACCAATATTGCGGGCTCGCGCCGTCATGCGGAAACTCCACCAAGAATATTGCACCTTGTCGCCATGCAAAAAACGAAAAGTATCAATCAAGCCAGCTGATAAAAACTCATCAAACCAAAAGCGCTCTTCCTTGGTGTAGCCAGCGTTCCCTTCGTTCTCTTTGGGCCGAGCCAGATCAATAGGCTGATGAGCCACATTGAAGTCACCGGTAATGACCACTGGTTTTTTCTGTTCTAACTTTTGGCAATAACGCAAAATGGCTTCATTAAATTTTTCTTTATAACTCAGACGGCTCAATTCATGGTTGGCATTGGGAAAATAAATATTGAGGAGATAAAATTTATCCAGTTCTAAAATCTGAATCCGACCCTCGTGATCGAATGCATCAATCCCGATACCATTTTTGATAGAAAAATTTTTAATATTTTTTAAGAGAGAATCTTTAATGACTAAAGCCGTGCCACTATAGCCTTCCCGCTTCGCCCCATTGCCAAACAAAGAATAACCCGGTAAAGCTATATTTTCCTGGACCAATTTAGCTACCGAAATTTTAATCTCCTGCAAGCAAACAATATCTGGCTTAGTTTCAGTCAGAAAATCAACCAAAGCACCCTTCTTCATAATAGCCCTTAATCCATTTATATTCCAAGAAATTATTTTCATAGATAAAGTTAGCTTATAATATTCCTTTTACCAAACTTTATAAAGATTACCAATTCGACCTAACTTTATAAAGCTACAAAAACTAATAGACCTTAACCTCCGTTCCAATCTCGGCCCACTCATATATTTTTTTAGCCGGTCCCACGCCCAAACGAATACAGCCATGAGACACCGGCTTGCCTAAACTAGCCGACCCTTCTTTAATACCTCTACCCCATTCCGGCAATTCATGAATTCCTACCCCGGCCGCAGATAATCCCATCCAATAGGGCATCCACAAACCATAAGTTTGGGACTAGGGACGCAGGGCTTTATTCTTAATGATAAAAGAGCCCTTGGGAGTCGGAGTACTGGTTTTCCCAGTAGAAACTGGGTACTCGCCCATATTGACCTCCCCGAGAAAATAGTGGAGTTTTTGCGTTTTAACATTAACTTCAATTCGCTTCTTCAACTTAGCGCCGTCACCTTTAAGTGGATCGTAACCATGGTTAATTTCTAAACCGTCAACATAACCATCACTATCAGAGTCGGGATTAACAATATCAGTTTTAAATTTAGCTTCCAAGAGATCGCTCAAACCATCACTATCAGCGTCTAAATCAGCCGCCCCACCAACTTGGGGGAGAGATAATAATAGCACTGCAATTGAAATCAAAAAGAAGCGCTGCATAATAGTGTTTTTTATTAAAAAATGATATAATAAAATTATAATTTAATAAGCTTATTTTAGCAATGGCACTTTCAGACCGAGTCGTTGAATTACGACGACAATCAGAACATCGCCCCCCGACCAAATGGTACAAAAGATGGTGGGGAATTTTGCTTTCAGTTATTCTCTTCTTGGTTATTAGCTCAGTCGGGGCTAGTGCGATGTATGTCCTTAAAATAGCCCGCGATATTAACTCCGAGAAGGTTTCAATTGATACTGCTCAAAAGATTCAAGCCAACAAAGCTTTGATTGAAGGCCGAAATAACTATTGGTTAGGCACCAGTACCCCCCAAATTACTCTTGTGGAATTTTCTGATTTCGCCTGCCCTTATTGCCGCGATGATTTCTCAGTAGTAAGAGAAGTGGGTCAAGTCTATCAAAATGATATTAAAATTATCTACCGCGATTATATTGGTCATAATGAATCTCTGGACTCAGCTCTGGCAGCTCGTTGTGCCGGCGAACAAGGTAAATTTTGGCCCATGCATGACAAATTATTTACCAATCAAGACCAGGCCAACTTAACCAACCTACCAATTTTTGCTCAACAACTCGGATTGGACGTCAAGATCTTCAACGCTTGCTTGAGCACTAAAAAATATCTCAGCCAGGTCCGAGAAGATATTGATGCTGCCGAGAAAATTGGCATCACCAAAACTCCCAGCTGGATGATTAATGGCTACTTACTCGAAGGAGCTATTAGTCGAGATGATTTTATAAAAATAATTGAAGCTATCTTAAAAAAATAATATGATCCAAATTCGTATTCACGGCCGAGGTGGTCAAGGCGTTGTTACTGCCGCCGAATTAATTGCCATTGCTGGTTTCAAGACCGGGCTTTACACTCAAGCTCTACCATCCTTTGGCGTTGAAAGAAGTGGCGCCCCCATTCAGGCCTTTGCCCGAATGGACGACACAGCGATTATTATCCGGGAGCACATCTACCAACCAGACTTTATCATCATCCAGGATGCTAGCTTGCTGGCCTCGGTTGATGTCCTATTCGGTGCTAACAAGAAAACGGTAGTAATGGTTAACACCGGCAAAACCCCCAAAGAAACCTGGGAGAGCATTAAGAGCCAAAAAATCCAAAGCTTTATCCCTGCCATTTCAAATATCAAAACTATTGATGCTACCAAAATTGCTCTCCAGATTTTAGGGAGAAATCTAATGAATACTGTAATCTTGGGAGCTTTTGCTAAATTAAGTGGGCACATTAGCCTGAAATCTTTGAACTCAGCTATCGCCGAAAAATTTGCGGCCAAAGGCCCAGATATTATTGCCAAAAACCAAACAGCCGCTACTTCGGCCTACGAAATGTTAAACTAAAGACTATGAAAAAAACTCTAATTGCTCAACCCAATACTTCCCGGCGGAATAAGACTGGTTCTTGGCGCACCTTCAAACCGGAGATCAATCCTGATATTTGTATTGGCTGCACCACCTGCACTAAAGTTTGCCCAGAAGGAACTATCAAAATGATAAACTTAAAGGGCAGGCCTAAGGCTAAAATTGATTACGATTATTGTAAAGGTTGCGGTTTGTGCGCCGCTGAATGTCCAGTCAAAGCTATTATTATGAAGCCCGAAGCCAAATAAAAAAATATATGTCTAAAAATAAAACACTCCAAATTTTAGAAGGCTCTCACGCCATTGCCCTAACCATCAAAAACATTGCCCCGGCAGTTATTTCCGCTTACCCCATCACCCCTCAAACTCATATTGTAGAAGACCTAGCAAAATTTAAAGCGGAAGGCTTAGCTAATTATGAGTATGTTCGAGCCGAAAGTGAATTTGCGGCCGCTTCAATTATTCTAGGCGCCAGTGCTAGTGGCGTTCGAACTTATAGTGCTACCAGCTCGCAGGGATTATTACTAATGACTGAGGTAGTTTTCAATATGGCCGGTCTCAGACTGCCGATAGTTATGACTTGCGCTAACCGAGCTGTCTCCGCCCCAATTAATATCTGGTGCTTCAGAGATGATACCAAAATATTAATGGCTGACTTAAGCTATAAAAATATTAACAAAATAAAAATCGGCGATTCAGTACTAGGCAAAGATAGAGCCGGAAACCTGGTCTACACCAAAGTAACCAAATTATTTTCTCGATACACAGATGATTTAGTCAGACTCAAAACCACAGAGACAGAAATATATTGCACGCCTGAACACAAATTCTATTATCATTCGGGTCATAATCACTGGACTAAAGCGGAAAATTTAAAAGGCAAAAAACTGCATAATTTTGGATACCCCGATAAAATTAATGACAACTTCAAAAAAGGCTGGCTGACGGGGGTGGCTGATGGAGATGGTTCTTTTTATCACCAGGAAAATAGATATTATTTTCGTTTAAAGTGTAAAGACCAAGAAATGGCAGAAACATTCACCAACTGGGCTAATCATTTTAAATATCCTCTTCGAAACGTAGATTACCTAAAAAATGATGGCTATTTCATAAGTATCCTGACTAATACCGAAAAAACTAAACATCTCAAAAAATTTCTAACCAGAAAACATAATCCGGATTTTGCCCGGGGCTACCTGGCCGGAATTTATGATGCCGAAGGCAGTGGACCTTTTAAGGTAAAACAAGCGGTTATTTATAATAATAATTTGGAAATTATTAAAGCAGTAGAATCATATCTGGAATTAATTAAAATAAAATTTAAAACATATATAGATACCCGTCGAGGAGGACAACATAAAAATGATAATTATCATGTCAAGATTAATAATGTTCCTGAATTTTTTATTAAATGTCCACCCAGAATTTCCAGAAAAAGAGATAATTTATTAAGAATGACTCTAAAGTCGGTAAAATCTCGCTCGGGAGTTCTTGAAATAACTCCTGTCGAAGTTAAAACTAAAGTTTATAATATAGAAACGACAGCAAACAACTATATTGCTAACGGTTTTTTGGTTCACAATTGTGATCATCAAGATGTTATGGTTATCAGAGACAGTGGCTGGATTCTGCTTTTCGCAGAAAACCATCAAGAGGCTATCAGCCAACACATTATGGCCTACAAAATAGCTGAGGCCACTAAAATACCGGTAATGGTTAATGTTGATGGCTACATCATCACTCACTCCTATGAACCAGCCTGGATTCCGGATAAAGCTACTATTCAAAAATATCTTGGCAAATATCAACCAGCCATTGGAACTTATTTAAATCCCAAAAAACCGATAACCATTGGGGCCTTCGCTCCGCCTGATCATTACATGGAAATCAGACAAGAATTGCATGAAGATTTAGTCGCTAGCCAAAAAGTTATTAACGCGGAGTATTTTAATTATCAAAAAATGTTTGAAACCGAAACTAAAAAAAATAAGCTGGAAGATAATGGGCTGTTGGAATATAGTGGCCCCCAAAAACCTCAAGCTATTTTAGTAACCATGGGTTCAGTACTAGGCACCATCAGAACAGTTATCAAGGAAAATAATTTAGAAAAGAAAATTGGTATTTTAAAAATCAGAACTTATCGCCCTTTTCCCAAAGAAGCTATTGCCAAAGTAATCCTCCGGACCACTAAAATTGCTGTAATTGAAAAAGCTTTGAGCCTGGGGCAAGAAGGTCCTTTAACCTCCGACATCAAATCACTTTTGTCAGACAAAAAATCTAAAGTTAATGTGCAAAATTATATTGTCGGACTCGGGGGGAGAGACATTAGCCGTGGCGTGATAAAAAAGATTATAAATGATACAATGAAAGCAGTTCAGAAGCCTCAAAGTAAATTTATAAATAATTAAAAATATGAATCCTATTCATTTTAAACTAAAAAGAAAGCAAGAATTAAAAAACCAAACCAAGGGACCAATTATTTTGAAAGGCTGGCCTAAGTTTTTTGTGATGCTATTCATTATCACCTTCGCCCTCCAAATGATTATGTTGATTATTCTTAATTGGAATATTTAAAAATATCAAAAAATAAATTAAATATTATGAGTAGATTTTTAAGTTTAAACAAAAAATTAGCATTAGGCTTGTCACTAAGCTTAATGATTTTTATTGGATTTGGACTAACTCCAGTCCAAGCGCAAATGAACAGTGCTCCAATTACTTTTACTCCTCAAGTTACAATACCAGGATCAAAATTTATAGCAAACGCCTCTACTACCCTAGATAATAGCACGGCACCAATTGCCAAATATATCAGTGCTTTTTATAATTATGGGGTTGGCATCATTGGAATTTTAGCGGCGATGATGCTCATGATTGGCGGCATTATTTGGCTAACGGCAGCCGGATCTAGTACTAAGATAGAACAAGCCAAATCTTTTATCGGTAGCAGTTTAACTGGCATGGCATTAGTCTTAACAGCTTTTATTCTTTTGAAAACCATTAATCCTGATTTAGTAATATTTAAAATAATTACTGTCAAAAATTTAGCCGAAATTAGATCCTCTGTTTTAGATTTTGTTGGGAAAGATGCTCTACCCAAAGACACTAAAATAGGCACCGCCTGTATTGCTCTAAATAGTAGGTGTGATCAGATTAGACCAAATCCAATGATAAGCGTAGAAGATACTGTTTGTAAAGAAAAATTTGGCGAGGCGGAATGGAACAACAGAACTGCAGCTTGCTCAAATAAAAACGGCTGGCTTCTCTGTTGCGGAGAAAGCTCAACAGACCAAAATACGCAAAATGATTGGTGCGCTGGAAAAATCGATGGAACGGCCTGCCAAGTTTCAATGACCGGAAAACCCGGAACTGGATACTGTCAAAATGGTAAATGCAATGCTTGCAATTTTACATACGCCGACGAAGTTGCACGCCGATGCATAAAAAGTTATGAATGCGAGAATGAAATAGGATATTGTGGCATACAAGACGGAAACAATAATGGACTATTAAATGACGGCGGTTGTTATAATTACAACGTTGGAAATTACTGCCATAGGTCAGTAGCGGGTACTGACTGCAAAAACGAAACTGGAAATTATTGTGGGATAAACTTTTGCTGCCCAGGCCTATGCTGTGCTCACACTGGAAATTTCTCTGAATGTATTCCTGGCGCCCAAAAAGGAGGGTCTGGTAGTGGATCAGACAGTCCTGATAGTTGTAAATAATTAATATATGAATGGATTTCTATATTTAAATAAAAAGTGGGTGTGTCGGTCCCACCATCACACTTCTTTTTGGCAGTAATACCAAAAAAGCTAAAGGTTGTTAAGCTATTATGCGGGGCCATGAATTTTGCTCCAGTCACATTGAATCGAGCTAACAAATTTTGCCGCTAGAATACTACTACACAAAAATGCATTATATCTGCAGAATAAACTATGTTGACAAATAAATCTAATAAAAAATATATGAAAAATGATGCCCAAGAAAATATCTGCCCCGGACATAATGCCTGCGCTGGTTGCGGTCAATTAGTGGCGGTTCGAGCAGTTATGAAAGCGCTTGATAAGAATACCATCCTGACTAATGCTACTGGTTGCCTGGAAGTAACCACTACAGCCTACCCCAATAGCTCTTGGGGCTTACCCTGGATTCATTCTCTGTTTGAAAATTCCAGCGCCGTGGCCTCTGGTATCCGAGCTGCTTTAAATTACAAAGGACAAAAGAATATCAAAATTGTAGCTCAAGGTGGTGATGGTGGTACTTATGATATTGGCATCGGACTAATTAGCGGCATGTGGGAGAGAGGCGATAATATTCTTTATATTTGCTATGACACTGAAGCTTACTCCAACACCGGTATTCAAGCCTCCGGATCAACCCCCTATGGCGCCAACACCACTACTTCTCCCAATAGTTCTTGCTCCGACAAACAAGCAGCTTGTCCTCTGTCTCCCGGATCCAAACAAGTCAAAAAAGATATGATAGGCATTGCTCTGGCCCATGGATTAAAATATGTAGCTCAAAGCACTGCCGGTTTCCCGGATGATATTACTAACAAAGTAAAAAAGGCTTTGACCTTTGATGGCCCAGCCTATATCCAAATTCTTTCACCTTGCGTTCCGGGCTGGGTTATCAACCTAAACGAAGCGGTTAAATTAGGAAAACTAGCGACTACTACCGGTCTCTATCCATTACTGGAATATGAAAATGGGATATTAACCGGAAAATCAAAAGTACCTCAACCCGATCCGCAGGTAATAGAATATCTCAAGCCCCAAGGCAGATTCAAACATTTATTTTCCCAGAAAGAATTTGCCTCTGACTTAGATTATATCCAAAGATTAGCCGATGAAAATATCAAAAAGTATGGTCTCTAAAACAACAGTAAAAATAATTGCTTTCTCAGCCATATTATTTTGGCTTTTTTTGTTAGCACCTCAAGCCACTTTAGCTCATAGTTTTGCTGATTTAACTGGATACACTTATACCAAACTAGGAATTGGTTGTAATTCTGCCGCTGATTGCAAGACATACTACAATCTCTCTTGTGATGATGTTAATAAATACTGCTCTTTGATTAAATCTGGTTGGGCTGGCTCTCCTGCTGCAACAACAGCCTATCCCAGTCTTAATTGTTTCTATAACGGAGCTCCAGCAATAGCATTATGCGGACAAATTAACTGTGATATTACAAACCCTCAAGCCAACCCTAGAGGTGAATGTCTTTATGGTAAACCAGATAAAAGTGGCACTAGCATAATCGAGACCGGGTTTGTTCAGGGAACCCCAGAACCAGAAAAACCATTTGAGCTATTAAGTCCCTTTGCTAGTTTACAAATAAAAATCCCTGGGTTAGAAAAAATCGTCTCAGAAAATCCCGCAACTTGCGAAACCACAGATGATCAAACGTCCTGTAGCCTACCTTGGATAGCAGTCTACATCAAAGCTATCTATAATTATGCCATGGGAATTGTGGGTATTTTAGCCGCCCTAACCCTTATGATTGGCGGA
>PFAQ01000001.1:3056-8895 GCA_002778645.1 Candidatus Falkowbacteria bacterium CG10_big_fil_rev_8_21_14_0_10_39_9 | reverse complement strand
GCAATTTCCATGAAATATTCGTCCCAAGAGGGGCACTGGTAGGATTCATTTTCGCTCATAATTTTTAGAGATAATTATTAAGGAGCACCTTTTATTTTAACAGAATAGATGGGGGTAGGCAATATTGACAAGATGTCCAATATCGTTTGAAAATGGTGGTTTTAGCCAATAAAAAAAGGGTTTTAAAAACCCTTTTGTATCTTCTTAACAAAGTTTGGTGTTCCGAGTCTAACACCAGTAGCAATTAGACGCCAGAGACCGAATATTATTACAAAAATGATCTTGAGGATACTTATTAATATCCACTTCAACCATTTGGCGTCATCGAAAAATTTTATGCCCCAAGTTTGGCTGGCCTTAAGGTTTTTTATGCTATTGGGAGACTTGGCTTTTCCCATGGAACTGTTAGCAATAAACATTAAGGCGACTATGGCCGCTAGAATAGGCAATATATTAGTATCCATCTTTACTGGGATTTTGTTTTATAAAGAACTACTTGAGCCCCTATTGTACAATCTTTATTAGATTTTGTCAAACAGTTTGTTTAATTTCTGTCTTGCGTTATAATATAGAGATGTTAGATTCATATCAACAAATCTTAATAGCTAAAGGCGAGGTTTATCTGCGAATTAAGGCCCGTCCGGGAGCGCCTGTGACCGCTTTTAAGGCGATTATGGCTGATGAAACGGTTAAGGTTGACTTAGCGGCTCCGGCTGAAGGTGGCCGGGCTAATGCGGAGTTAATTAAGGCTCTGGCCTTGGAATTGGGAGTTTATAAAAAAGATATTAAGATTATCAGCGGAGCGGGCGAGAGATTAAAATTAGTTAAAATTATCAAATCATAGCTATGGATATTTCCGTGATCATCGTTTCTTGGAACGTCAAAGATAAGTTGAGAGAAAACTTAACGGCTTTATTTAATTCTCAGGGTAACTTTACCTTTGAGGTTTTTGTGATTGATAATAACTCCGCTGACGATTCCGCCTTAATGATCGAGAGAGAATTTTCCCAAGTGAAATTAATTATCAATCCCGGTAATTTTGGTTTTGCTCGAGCCTGTAATCAGGGCATCAGAGAATCGGCCGGAGATTTTGTGCTGTTGCTTAATCCCGATATGAAAGTTTTTCCTGACACTTTATTTTTTATGCTGCAATGGATGAAGACTAAGGAATCGGCCACTGTGGCCAGTTGTCATTTAATTGATGACGCGGGGAAGACGATCAGGCCGGTGCGCCGCTTTCCTCGATTGCTTGATCAATTAATTATTATTTTGAAATTACCGCACCTTTTTCCAGGGGTGAATAACAAATATCTATCTTCTGATTTTGATTGTAGTCGGGAGCAAAAAGTAGATTCTATTCGCGGTTCTTTCTTTATGATCAGTAAATCTCGTTATGGCCAATTACCATTGCTCGATGAGCGCTATTTTATTTGGTTTGAAGAAGTTGATTTTTGCCGCACGGTTTATAGTTTGGGTGGAGAAGTTTGGTATACCCCGACAGCTCAATGCGTCGATTATGTGGGGGCTAGTTTCAAACAGGTGGGGCGGGGTTTTACCCAGCGTTATTTTCGCGAATCGATGCTTAAATATTTCCGCAAATGGCGGCCATTTTATGAATATTTCATTCTGTGGCTGGCCTGGGAACCAATTTATCTTATTTCTAAAATTTTATGGCCGAAAAAGTCGCGCTAATATTAATCAACTACAAAGACTACGCTAAGAAATATTTAGCGGAGTGTTTAGCGGGTTTGCGCGAGCAGGATTATGCCGGTTCCTCTCGTTTGTTTATTGTGGATAATGAAAGCAGTGTTGAGACTCTGGCCTATCTCAAAGAATTGGCGCCCGAAGCGGAGATTATCACGAATGTTAACAATAATGGTTTCGCTAAAGGCAACAATGATGCTTTGAGGATGGCGCTTGCGCTGGATTATGACTACGCTATTTTGTTTAACATGGATACCGTTATCGCTAAAAGCTGTGTTAGTGAAATGATTAAGGTAGCTAAAATTGATACCAGGGTGGGGGCCGTGCAAGCCCGCTTGATGCTTCATCCGGAAATGGAATTAATTAATAGTTTGGGCAACACTACTCATTTTTTAGGCTTCGGTTATTGTGTCAATTATCGGGAAAAGATGTCTGAGAAAAAAATGGTGGTTAAAGATATTATGTATCCCTCGGGGGCCGCGGTGTTATTTAATCTCTCGGCCCTAAAGGCAGTGGGATTATTTGATGAGGTGTTTTGGATGTATAATGAAGATCAAGATTTGGGCTGGAGATTATGGCTCTCGGGCTATACCTGTCTTGTGGCTCCAGTTGCGGTGGTTTATCATAAGTATGAATTTTCTAAATCAATTAAAAAATATTATTGGATGGATCGCAATCGAATTTTAGTGATGTGGAAAAATTATAGCTTAGTTACTTTAGTGTTAATTTTCCCGGCCTTTGTTATAATGGAACTAGGACTAATATTATTTGCTCTCAAAGGTGGCTGGTTTAAGGAAAAGTTAAAGGTTTGGGCTTATTTCTTTCGCCCGAGTACTTGGATTTGTATTATTAAAGAAAGATCTCTGGTCCAATCCAAACGAGAGATTAAGGACTATGAGCTATTACATTTATTTTCCGGCCGCATTTGGTATCAAGAAGTTGGTGACTGGAAGCTCCGTTTAATTAATCCCTTTTTTGCTGGTTACTTCTGGGTGGTTAAAAAGATTCTTAAATTATTGCGTGTCTAATATGGACTTATCAATTATCATTGTTAATTACAAGAGCAAGCTTAAGACCGCCCATTGCCTGGAAGCGATTTTTAAGTCTGACCTAAAGAGTTTGAAGTTCGAAGTGATTTTGGTAGATAATGCCTCGGGTGATAATCTAGATGATATGATGGGGGGACGACCGGAATTGAAATTAATTTATAGTTCGGGCAACTTAGGTATGGGTGGCGGTAATAATTTGGGTATCAAGGAAGCCAAAGGTAAATATGTTTTAATTCTTAACCCTGATACCGTGGTTTATTCTAATGCTATCTATATTTTATTTTATTATTTAGAAACTCATCCGGAAGTATATATTGTCGGCCCCAAGCTACTTAATACCGATGGAACGCTTCAAGCCTCTTGCTCGCGCTTTCCCAAGGTTTATACCCCAATTTTACGCCGGACTTTTTTGGGAGAATATTTTAAATCCAATCGAGATAGTTTTATGATGACCGATTTTGATCACGCTGATATCCGAGAAGTGGATTGGCTGATGGGTTCTTGTTTATTGGTGCGGCATGATGGTTGGGAAGGCTTTGATGAAAGATTCTTTATGTATTTTGAAGATATTGATGTTTGTCGCCGGGCTTGGCGTTTTCAGAAAAAAGTGGTCTATAATCCCCGGGCGACAGTAATTCATGATCATGCGCGAGAGAGTGCCAAAAATCCTTGGTACATAGCTCCTTTTACTGATAAATTAACCCGAGAACATATTAAATCTTGGATTAAATATTTTTGGAAATGGCAAACTAAACCATAATTATATGAACAAAATTACTAAAGCGATTTTACCGGTAGCTGGTTTTGGGACTCGATTTTTACCAGCCACTAAGGCTCAGCCGAAAGAAATGTTGCCAATAGTGGATAAACCAGTGATTCAATATTTGGTAGAGGAGGCGGTTCGGGCCGGAATTAAAGAGATTACTTTTGTGACTGGCCGCGGCAAGCGAGCCATTGAAGATCACTTTGATTGTTCTTTTGAGCTGGAGAAAACTCTGGTAGAAAAAAACAAATTAGATTTATTGCAAAAAGTTAAATCGATTGATAGTTTAGCTAAGTTTTCTTATGTCCGTCAGCCGGTGCCACTGGGTGATGGTCATGCGGTTAATTGCGCGGCTCATTTATTCGGTGAGGACGAAGCAGTTTTGGTGATGTTTGGCGATACTCTTTATGACGCCCAAGTTTCTCCGATTACCCAGGTGATGGAAGTTTATGAAAAGTATGGCTCTGCTGTAATCGGTTTAGCCGAGGTGGAAGACAAATTGATTAGCCAGTTTGGCGTTATCGGCGGGGAAGATTTGGGCGGCGGAGTTTATAAGATTGATAAATTTATTGAGAAGCCAGCCCTAAAAGACGCTCCATCTAACTTAGTTCAAGTCGGTATTAATATTATTACCCCAGCCGTGTTTAAAGTCTTGGCGGGAATGCAGTCGGGCAAATCGGGTGAAATTAGATTGGCGGATGCTTTTGCGGAAATGCTCGAAAACAATCAACCACTTTATGGTAAAAAGTTGGAGGGAGAGTGGTTGGATACTGGGAATAAGTTTAACTTTATCAAGGCCACGCTTAACTTCGGTTTAAAGGATGCTGAGATTGGCGCTGAATTAAAGGAATATTTGAAAGGCTTTTGCCAAAAGTTATAATTTAGAGCTGTTCAATGAAAGAGCCTCATACTCAAAATCATTTTTTAGTTTTTCCTTTGACTTTTTAGATGCTTTTGTTATAGTATTCTTATGTTAAATCGTGCAAACATGAAAATACATGAAGCCACCATTAGAAAAATCAGGGTAATTTATGAAGAGATAAAGGGTCCTGATACGGAAATTGTTTTTTCTAAAACTAGCCAAAGCGACAATGGCTTTTGTCCGAAAAAAAGTTATAAAGTGGACAAGCTTTATAAAGTTATTTTTCCGGTAAAAATAGAACCATCTGTTTTCTTTGACTTAGTTCCTTTAGAGCTAAACTCAAAAGAAGTAATCTTGGAAAAATATGAAGATGACTGTAATGGTTGTTTTCTGGCATTTAAAAAAGACGTTGAATGCAGTTTAGTTTTTAAGCTTGTTGTTTAAAAATATTTAGGGTTAAATCAAAAACACCAATTCATTATAGAATCGGTGTTTTATTTTTTGGCGCTCGACTAATGTTGCAGTCTGAGTTGAGAGCCATTTTTTTTAACCCCTCATTGGTTATCGTCCAAGTATCTGGTATTTGTGTGGCAGAGAATTCAATGAGATAGTTTTGATAGTTCAAAGATATTTTGACTGTATAGGTCTCGCCGTTAAGATGCAAGAACATGGGGGCCATTTCGGTCGAATCTTTGGAGTTTAAAAAGGTGATATCTGTATCGCCTTCCCAATCAATAGTTTCTAGTTTCAGGTTTAAATTGCTTTTGTTTACAATTTTAAACTGGGTGATTGTTCCAGCAATCAAGTTATCATTGATTTGTCCATAGATATTGGTCAACATTAATAAAGTCAATCCAATTATAATTATCTCTTTCATGATTTTAGGTTTTTAATTAACTGAGATAATTACACTACTTTTGGCTATTTTTGTCAATATTGTATCAAAAAAGTCCTAGAATTTAAAGAAATCTGTCATTTAACTTTGTAGTTGGCTCTATTTAATTAGCAGTTTATAGAGTCCCTCCTGATTACCAATTTTGGCCGTGAAATAAAGAATGTTTCCTTTGGTGCTGAGAATCGGAGCAGAAATTTTTTCGAGTTTGATTAGAGTTGTGGGGTTTTCTCGATCTTTGAGATTGATAACTTGAATGGAGTTAGGAGTGGAATAAATTACGTAGCCCCCCTCACGCCAGGACACTGAGGTTATTTGCTCACTTAAGCGAGTGATTAGGGTGTGTTTATTTTCTTTAGAATCAAACAAATATATTTCCCAGTCAGTGGCATAAACTAAAAGATTGGAGCTAATCTGGGAGATATGTTTAACGTCTTTTGGTTTGATAATACTGGCGATATCTATTGTTTTTTTAAAAGTATTTTCGGACAGGGAAATCTGGGCTTCGGTTTCGGTCTTAAGGTCAATGATCTTTTTGTCATCCTTAAGGATAATGTAATTGTTGTCGT
>PFAQ01000001.1:0-2972 GCA_002778645.1 Candidatus Falkowbacteria bacterium CG10_big_fil_rev_8_21_14_0_10_39_9 | reverse complement strand
TTTAGCGGGAGTATAATATTGACTAGGTTCAGAAAAAAAGTATTTTTGAAAAAAATCTTGGTTGTTGTGGTCAACAACAGAAATAGTCGCCCCCTCCGGTTTAGAGTTTAGAATTAATGTACCGGTTTGTTGCAGTAGATTTTTGAAATTTGGTGGCCAAGATAAGTTGAAACGATAGCCGGTGGCATAAAGGGAAATCAAAGCTGTGGCCACAATAAAGATAGTGCAGAAAGAGTAAAAAATAAAATTACGAATTCTGATAGTCATATATTATTCTACTCGTTTAATGTCGGCGCCAATGGCGACTAATCTTTCGTCTAACTTCTCATAACCGCGATCAATTTGATAAATATTATCTATTTCAGTAATTCCTTTGGCAATCAAAGCGGCAATTACTAGAGCAATTCCGGCTCGAATATCGGGCGAAATTATTCTTTTGCCATAGAGCTTGCTGGGACCGCTAACCACCACTCGATGAGGGTCGCACATGATAATATTGGCATTCATTTGGGAGAGCATGTCGGTCCAGAGTAGGCGCCGATCATAGATATTTTCTTGAATTAAAGAAATGCCACTGGCTTGAGTCATGAGCACTACATAAGGCGATTGAAGATCGGTGGGGAATCCGGGATACTCATGAGTTTTAATGTCATAGGGCTTGATATTTTGAGCGGGCATTATCTTCAAAAAATCAGCTCCAGCTTCAAAGGGAACTCCAATCTTCTGAAAGATGGAAAGCAAGCTCAATAAATGTTTAGGGTTACAATTGGTAATAGTAATTTCTGAGTGACTGGCCGCGGCCAGTAGAGCAAAAGATCCCGCTTCAATTCTGTCGGGAATGATTTGACATTCTCCGGCGGTAATTTTTTCGACGCCCTCAATTTCAATCGTGGCGGTACCAGCCCCCTTGATTTTAGCTCCTTGGCTGTTGAGATAATCAGCTAAAGCTTCAATCTCGGGCTCCATGGCACAATTGCGTAAAATAGTTTTTCCCGGAATTAAAGTGGCTGTCATCATCAAACTTTCGGTAACGGTCACGCTGACAGTGGTAAAAAAATATTCAGCCCCATGCATCTCGCCAGCTTTGATATGATAGTCTTTATCGGTGGTTTCTATTTCCGCTCCAAAAGCCTTGAATCCTTCCAAAAATAAATCAATGGGACGACCACCGGCTCCAATCACACAACCGCCGGGATGAGGAAATTTGGCTTCGCCCAGTCGAACTAGGGTTGGACCCACAAACATGACTGAGGTGCGGAATTTACCGGCGAGCTTGGTCGGGAATTCAGTTTGATTAATTGAGGTAGTGTCAATTTCGACAAAGTTCTTGCCTCGTTCAATCTTAGCTCCGAGTTCGACAATTAGTCCTAGTGATTTATCGACGTCTTCAATGTTGGGCAAATTTTTGATAATAGTTTTTCCTACACAAAGAATTGTGGCGGGAATAACCTTAAGGGCCATGTTTTTAGCTCCGCCCACCGCAATCTCACCTTTGAGTGGTTTTTGTCCGGAAATGATAAATTTTGGCATATCTTGTTTAATACTTTATTATGCTTTAACTATAGCCCATCCTTTAGGATTTTTCAATCTCTGGGGGATTAGGCCGGTTTTATCCATTTTTCTCGACTATTTGACAATTTCTAGTTTTTTGCTATGATATCTAAAGATATTTAGGAATATCTTTTTTATTTATTATAACCAGTATTTATATGGCAAAAATTGCAGTTATCAAGACCGGCGGCAAGCAATACCGAGTGCAGGAAGGCGAAGTCGTCAAAATTGAAAAATTAGACAAAAAGATCAATGACAAGGTTAGCTTTGATACCCTTTTAGTAGCTGAGGCTGATGGTCAGAATGTAAACATCGGCACTCCATCATTAGGAGAGAAGGTTACTGGTGAAATTGTGGGAGAAGGTAAGGCTGACAAGGTAACAGTCGTTAAATATAAGAATAAGACTCGTTACAAGAGAACTTTAGGCCACCGTCAACCATTCTTAGAAGTTAAAATTACTTCCATCGCTTAATATTTCTGCAATATGAAAAACCACTGTTTTACAGTGGTTTTTTGATACTCAACTTGACATGGTTTGATTTACTTGGTTATAATAATCATTGTTCACATAGTTCTTACCAAAATTTTTTAAAAATGAAAAAACCTTTGAAAAAAGATCGGTCAGAGACCACCCCAGGTTGTTCTGAACAAAAACCCATTCCCACTGGCATGATAATTATCTGCGGTGATCAAGAGATCACTATTAAAAGAGAATTTATTCCCGGTTTTGGCTATGAAGTCGGGGTCAACAAAAAGAAAAAACCATTAGAGTACAAAACTTTTCATCAGGTAATCAATCATGATTTACCGAAAAAGAAAAAAGGCAATGGCTCAGAAAGTGAGGTTTTTCTGATTGGTCCCGACCCAGTTCGGATGGGAAAATCTTTGGCCAGCAAGTTTGAAGTTTTTATGAAAGATAATGGTTTGATTAAGGGCCGTTATCAAGTGAAAAATGTGATTAAAACAAAGTAAGTAAAAGAAAAAACAAAAAACCCTCTGTTGTTAATAACGACGGAGGGTTTTTAAATAGTATTACGATATTTGAGAGCTTGGCTGAGCGTCATTTCATCAACATATTCCAGGTTGGCGCCTGAGGATAAACCGCGAGCCAGGCGAGTGATTTTGATTTGGGGATTTCTCAGCATTTTAGATAAATAGAGCGCGGTAGTTTCACCCTCTAAAGTAGGGCTGAGAGCGAGAATGATTTCTAGATCGGTTTGAGTTTTTAGCAATAAAGCTATCTTCTCGGTCAACTTTTTTAGAGGCAAATCGTCCGGTCGAATGTTTTCAATAGTGTTGATTAGCCCGCCCAGGATGAAATATTTACCTTGATATTGGTGGGTGTTTTCCAGGCTAATCATGTCTTGCAAACTGGCGACGATGCATAAGGTGCTATTTAGGCGGTGCTCATCAGCGCAGA
>PFAQ01000010.1:21207-22538 GCA_002778645.1 Candidatus Falkowbacteria bacterium CG10_big_fil_rev_8_21_14_0_10_39_9 | reverse complement strand
TGTTGACTTAAATTCCCGCGGTTTCTCAGTTCGCTGCTTAAAAAATTAAACTAGCAATTAGCAAAAAGCCCCTCTACTAAGAAGGACTTTTTTTATTTTTACTTTAGCTATTTATTGTCTAATAGTCCCCAACACCTCATCCCGCTTTTCCTCCATTATTCCCTGCCTAATGGCTTCCAAATTTAATCTCATCTTATTTTCCGTATTAGAGGCGCGCACATTGAACCACCAATCAGGATAAGTGATAGTGAGACCATCTAATTTGCTGATTTCAGCGTCGGAGTATTTTTCTTCTAGAGCCTTAAAGATTTTTTCTTTGTCCCTGACATCACTATTAATCTCACCGGAGTTAAAATATTTTTGGTAAGGTTCAATTTGGGTCGCGACATCCTTGTCACTACTAGAAAACTCTAACAACAATTTTAGAATAACAACCATTGGGACCTCAAAACAGCCAATATCCATATTCAAGAAAAAATGGCCTGAAGATTCTCCGGCAAAATAAATCCCCTCGCTGAGCATTTGTTCTTTAATCAAAGAATGTCCGACTCGAGTAGTGACCGGAGCGCCGCCATGCTTTACAATCAAATCAAAGGTAATCTTACCCGGACGCACATCATAACCAATCTTAGCTCCCGGTTTATCTGTTAAAAATAGCTTAGCCAGAAGTCCTCGGATAATCGACTGATCAATCACTTTTCCTAAGTTATCGACAAAGAAAACGCGATCGCCATCGCCATCAACGGCAATACCTAAATCAGCTTGTTCGGAGAGCACCATTTGCTCCAAATCAGCTACATTTTCAGCCTTAATTGGATCAGCTTCATGTGCCGGAAAAGAACCATCGAGGGTAAAATTCATCTTAATTAATTCACAAGGCAAATAGTTAAAGAGGGCTTCGAGATATTGTCCCCCCATACCATTGGCCGTGTCGGCGACAATCTTCAGGGGCTTAATTTTACCTAAATCAACTGATTGGAGATCACGATTGACCTGCTCGGACAAAACATTATAACGCTCAATAATTGTTCCCTGGCTAGAAGCCTCAGACAAACTACCACTTAAGATTTTTTCTTTGAGAAATTCCATTCCGGTATCTCCACTAATTGGCACTGCCTTAGCCCGAACCAGCTTGAAACCATTCCACTCGGCCGGATTATGAGAGGCGGAAATCATTAGGCCGCCGTCATAGGAAAAATTAGCGACAGCAAAATAAAATGTAGGAGTAGAACAAAGTCCGATATCAATCACATTAGCCCCACCAGCAATTAAACCAGCAATTAAAGATTTTTTCAATTCCGGCGAAGACAGTCTCATGTCAGCGCCAACCA
>PFAQ01000010.1:0-21177 GCA_002778645.1 Candidatus Falkowbacteria bacterium CG10_big_fil_rev_8_21_14_0_10_39_9 | reverse complement strand
CCGGCGAAGACAGTCTCATGTCAGCGCCAACCACAATTTGCATTTTTTTCCCAATCACATCAGCGTCATTGTGACGCAGGGCAATATAGGCCAGACCTAATTGATAGGCAAAATAATTATCAAAATCTTTTTGATAAATACCTCTGATATCGTAAGCTTTAAAGATGCTTGGATTAATATTCATATTTTTTAAATTACCCAACCTGGAGGTTGGGTAATTATTATAATTATCGTTTTTGATACTGTTGCCACACCGCTCCTAGAACCCACCAAATAGCCACCATGGCCCCCAACCAACCGATGAGGGGTAGAGCAAAAACCACCGAGCAGATTACTATGCCCATAGTCATTTCTAACAATAAGCGATGCGTTTCTTTGTGGACCATCTTTTTCATCAGGAAGCGACCAATCATAATACCAAAGACCACCCGAGCTAGAGCCAGAGCCATAAGCCATAAAGCCATCAGGATCAGAGCCAAGGGAATACCAATAAAGGTAAGGGCTAAAATTAAAGCGGCAATTGGAGGCAAAAACATTAACATTGCCCCGAAGCCAATATTAGCTCCAACCTTACGCCACATCTTATCAGTAATTGTCACTAATTGTTTCCGCCACAAAGAGATTAAGACTAGGCCAACTAGAAGAGCGGAAAAAATGGCATAAATCCGACCCCAGACAAAGGCTAAAAACATTTTATTGTTACTTCCTTCCGGTAGATTATGAATAATTAGACCACTAACCTTTTCTTTTACCAACTTAGCCTCATTAACACCAGTGTAAATTACATCTCCGCCCACACTACCAGTATCAGTAATTTCTAAGCTACCCTGATCCTTCTTTTCTAGATTACTATCAATTCTAATATCCAAGTTCTTACCCACTTTGCCGGCCATAGTCATATATTTAGCTGAGCCATGTAAATTACCATCAATTTGACCTCTAATTTCAGTCTGGGCTCCAGCCACCAATAAATCCCAACCGATTTTGGCCTTCTCTGACATAATAACACTGGCGCCAAAAGCATTCATATTTCGCCCCACTGTACCACTTAAGTTAATGAAGTTACCGGCTACCCGAACATTACCCAAAACTTCACCGGTAATATTAATGGTTTGAGCGGCACAGATGACATCACCGTCAACCTTGGCACTGATATTGACCGTTTGAGCGGCACAGATGACATCACCGGTCACTTGGCCATCAATAGTAACAGTGGAACCGGCAGCATAGAGAGTGCCATCAATTATCTGGTCTTTAGGAGTAAAAACTGACTCCCCACTTTTGACCGAAAAAGCTTTGGTGGCAAAAGGCATCAAAGCTATAAACGAGAAGGTAAAAAATATTGCTAGACTTTTCTTTTTTGACATAAGAGTGTATTTGTTATATTGTTAGATTATACTTACATTATACTGAAAAAACATGCGACAAGCAATATTAGAATTTCTATCATCCGATTTTACAAAAATCAAAAACTCGAACCAAATGTCCGAGCTAAAACGTCGTCTGGCCAAAAAATATGGCGATGCGATGTTACTTCATTCTGATTTATTACCAGAGATCAAAAAACTTTTGCAGAATAAAAATTTAACCCCTAAAGAAAAAAATAATCTAGAGGCGGCTGTTTTGTTACTGAAAAAAAGAGCCATCCGCACTCTCTCCGGTATTGCCCCAGTGGCTGTATTAACCAAACCTTATCCTTGCCCGGGAAACTGCGCCTATTGTCCCAATGAAAAAGATGTTCCCGCTAGCTACCTCTCCAACGAACCGGCGGTCATGCGCGCCATTAGATGCCAATATGACCCCTACCGTCAGATAGTGCTTCGCCTCAAAGCACTGGAAAACAATGGACATGAACCCAATAAAATTGAGGTGATTGTGATCGGTGGCACTTGGAGTTATTTTCCCGAGAAATATAAATTCTGGTATATCCTCAATTGCTTCAAGGCCGCCAATGATTATCCTCATCTGAAATTACCGGAAGATCCAAACGAAGATTCGAGATTAAAATTAGCTGACGCTTTAATCAAAAAAATAAAGTCTCCTTTTTCTCAAAATATAAAATTAACTGATCTCAAAAAACAATTAAAACTTGAGCAACAAAAAAACACTAAAGCTAAATATAAAATTATCGGTCTCACTTTAGAAACCAGACCAGACTATATTAACGATTCCGAATTACTAGAGATGAGAGAACTGGGTGCTACTCGAGTAGAGATTGGCGTGCAAGCCGTTGACGATCAAATTTTGAAGCTCAACAAAAGAGGCAGCGGTATCCAAGAAATTGCGGCGGCTACCAAACTCCTCAAAGATTATGGCTTCAAGGTCACTTATCACTTTATGCCGGCGCTTCCTGGATCAACCCCCCAGAGAGATCTAGAAATGTTCAAAGAATTATTCTCTAATCCCAACTACCAGCCCGATCAAATTAAATTCTATCCCACCGTGGTCACCAAGGGTAGCCTATTATACAGATGGTACAAGGCCGGTAAATACCAACCCTATACCGATCAGGAACTGGAAGACCTCATCGCCAGCTGCAAAGCCATTGTTCCGCCCTATGTCAGAATTATCCGTTTGATTCGGGATATTCCCGGAGAATCTATCGTCGCTGGTAACTTGATTACCAACCTGAGGCAAGTCATGCAACAGAAAGGCGTCAAATGTAATTGTATCAGATGCCGCGAAATTAAAGACAAGCCAATGGATGTTAAAAAGGCTAAACTTTTAATTATTCAATACCCAGCGTCTGATGGAATGGAATATTTCTTGAGCTATAATAGCCCCGACGAGAAAGATCTCTATGGTTTCTGTCGGCTAAGAATAACTGCCAATAGCCCAATTGCTCCAGCAATTATCCGAGAGCTTCATGTTTACGGACAACTCGTTCCGATGGGCAAAACTAAAAAAGTCCAACACAGCGGACTGGGGAAAAAACTAATGAAAGAGGCGGAAAAAATTGCTCAGAAAAATAAAGCTAAAGAGTTGGCTATTATCTCCGGCGTCGGTGTCCGAGGTTATTATCAAAAACTGGGTTACAAATTAAAAAACACATACATGATTAAGTCTCTATAGAAAATATCTCACACAAAAAAGAACTGGATGATACCAGCTCTTTTTTTATATTCAAGCAATAGACTATCTTCTTACTTTTTTCTCTTTAGCCAGCACCGCCATCGTCGTCTTGATTACGGTATCTGGGATTAAAGAAATACTATCAATATTCCACTCAACTAATAATTCGGCGAAGTCAGGAAAATCGCTGGGAGCCTGACCGCAAATACCAACCTTGCGACCAGTGCGTTTGGCGACAGTAATCAAATAATGAATCAGAGTTTTGACGGCCATATTCTTTTCATTGGAAATTCCGGCCACATGCAAATTATCACCGGAGTCACGATCAATACCTAAAGTTAATTGGGTTAGATCGTTGGAACCGATAGAAAAGCCGTCAAAGATTTTAGCAAAGTCTTCTGCTAAAATAATGTTAGCGGGAATTTCCGCCATGACATAAACCTGCAAACCATTTACTCCCCGTTTCAAACCGCAAGAGGCCATAATGTCTAAGACTCGTTGGCCCTCCTCAACGGTACGACAGAAAGGCACCATGATTTTGACATTAGTTAAGCCAAACTCCTCTCGCACCCGCTTCAAGGCCTGGCATTCTAATTTGAAGGCTGGTAAAAATTGCGGGTTATAATAACGGTTTGCACCGCGATAACCAATCATCGGATTGGATTCAATTGGTTCGTAAGCTTTACCGCCGATTAAATTAGCATACTCGTTCGATTTAAAATCAGACAAGCGAACAATTACATCTTTAGGATAAAAAGCAGCTCCAATCATCGCTACGCCCGTGGCTAATTTATCGACAAAGAATTGAGACTTGTTTTTATAACCATGGGTCAATTCGGCAATTTTCTTTTTAGCTAAAGGATCTTTTAGTCTATCAAAATTAATCAAAGCTAACGGATGAGCTTTAATAGAATTGTTAATAATAAATTCCAGACGAGCTAAACCAACACCATCGTTAGGAATAAAAGAAGTAGCAAAGACCATGTCTGGTTCAGCCACATTCATCATGATTTTGGTTTTTGGTTTCTTTAGATTTTTAATATCCGTCTTTTCAATCTTGAAAGGAATAATACCATCATAAACAAAACCCTGATCGCCTTCAGCGCAAGAAATCGTTATTTTCTGCCCATTTTTAACCTTGGAAGTCACATTATTAGTGCCCACAATACAAGGGATACCCAGCTCCCGGGAAACGATAGCGGCATGGCAGGTTCGTCCGCCCTTGTCAGTCACAATGGCTCCGGCGATTTTCATAATTGGCTCCCAATCAGGATCGGTCATATCAGTTACTAGAACTTGGCCGGGTTTGAAGTTAGAGATTTCTTTGACATCAATAATCTTATGAGCCACACCCGAACCAATCTTATTACCCACCGCTTGACCGGTTAAAATAACTTCACCCTTCTTCGATAATTTATATTGTTCCACAATATTTAAATTTCTTTGGCTCTGAACTGTCTCCGGTCGAGCTTGAATAATATAAAGTTTTTTATCATTCTCATCTAAGGCCCACTCCATATCCATCGGCTTCTTGTAATGTTCCTCAATGAGCATTGCCCATTTAGCTAACTGCTGAGCCTGAGCAGCAGTAATAGATGGCTTGTTTTGATCTAGAGCTGACACCTTAATATTCTTGACCGGATTTTTAGGGTCAGAACTATAGATCATCTTTAATTGTTTATTACCAATTTTGCGCGAGATAATAGCTCCAGTTGGTTTGAAATAAATAAACTCATCCGGATTAACTGCGCCTTGAACAATATTTTCGCCTAAGCCATAAATAGAACTGACCAAAACTACATCTTTGAAGCCAGACTCGGTATCAATACTAAACATCACACCAGAGGCCTGAGAGTGAATCATTTTCTGGACACCAACCGAAAGAGCAATCTTGAAATGATCAAAGCCTTTATCAACGCGGTAAGAAATAGCCCGAGCGGTAAATAAGGAAGCAATACATTTTCTGACAGCTAATAATAATTCTTTTTCTCCTTTGATGTTTAAAAAGGTTTCTTGTTGACCAGCAAAGGAAGCATCAGGTAAATCTTCAGCAGTAGCACTGGAGCGAACAGCCACAGCCAAATTTTTAGTCTTATATTTTTTACTTAACTCTTGATAGGAGCTGGCAATATTTTCTTCCAGCTCTTTGGGCATGGGGGTGGCAATAATAAGTTCCCGCACCTGCTTAGCTTTCTTAGTTAGACTGATAACATCTTTAGTATTTAAATTAGCCAGAATTGCCTTGATCTCCTTTTTGATGCCACTGTCCTCCAAATAGCGTCTATAAGCTTCAGCGGTGGTAGCAAAACCATTGGGGACTATTACGCCCACCTTGGACAGATGTTGATACATCTCTCCTAAAGAGGCATTTTTACCACCCACAGAAGGCACGTCCTTGATGGTTAGTTCATGGAAAAATCGGACAAATTTTGGCTTCATCATATTGATTTAATTATTTTACTAGTTTATAATCTTGTTAGCTACATTATATCACAAAAAGCGGGCGTGGTGGAACTGGTAGACACGCATGCCTTAGGAGCATGTGCTTCGTGCGTGAGGGTTCGAGTCCCTCCGCCCGCACTAAGCAAAGAGCAGGTCGCAAGACCTGTTTTTTATTGACAAAAGCAATAAAACGTCATAACATAAGGAATCGATCTAGTTCTTTGCCAAAATTAGTTAAATTGGAGTAATTATTAAGCTTATTTGGTTTTAAGTAGTCTTAACAATTATCCTAATATTAACTTAATTAAAATAAAAGAAAATGAAGCCAGAAGAAATAAAACTCATTCTAATCACTGCCAGTATTATAGCCCTATTTTTAACTTGGGCTATAATAATCTACATTAAAAGAACCAAAAAAGAAAAATTGAAAAACAAATTGTGCATCGAAATCAGCAAGCCCAATCCGGGACAGGACTGGATTAGCGTCGCCATCCTTAATAAGATGGGCATTAAAACAATACAGTCCTTTGAAAGCACGGTAAATTTCTACTTTTCTAAAATTCTTCAGAAGTGGAAACCAAAAGACACGGTTTCTTTTATTCATAAATTAGATAATGGAATCAAAAAGTATGATAAGAGAAAATACTTGTTTGATTTATTAGAAAAATTGATTGAATTTAACACCGAAGAACGTTTGGTGGATATCGCTATCGAAGCCATCATTGCTTATAATGAAACGGCCAAAGATCTGGTTATATTAGCTCTAACATACAGCCACTATGATTCGGATAAATTTCTAGTAGTTTTTGAAGAAAAGCTTAAGACAATATTAATGGAGGACCGGTGCCAAAACACCAGAACTACCATCAAAACTGATGCCGATCAATTAACGGAAAGAATTGTAATCTTAATGAGTGATTTGAACGAAAAACAGTAAAATTTGCTATTAAAAAGGGGCCAAAAAGTCCCTTTTTTTATTTATTGACAAATACGGAGAAGCATGGTAACATAAAAAGTCAATTTAGTTCCTTG
Source organism: Candidatus Falkowbacteria bacterium CG10_big_fil_rev_8_21_14_0_10_39_9 (assembly GCA_002778645.1). GTDB lineage: Bacteria > Patescibacteriota > Patescibacteriia > Patescibacteriales > UBA12465 > CG1-02-41-21. The sequence goes on along the minus strand of PFAQ01000010.1, from coordinate 14,631 downwards.
AAAAAATGAATTAAACTGGGGTAATTATTGAGTTTATCTGAACTTTAGGCAGATTCAACAATTATCCGAGTATTAATTTTAAAACCATAACCCATGAACCAGTTAATAAGTATTTTCGAAGAAAACCTGATCTACAATTCAATCATTGCCGGCTTATTTATTATTTTAATGGCTGTAACCATCCTGGCAATAAGAAAAATAAATTCTCAAGCCCTGCGCTTGAAGTTGATAGACAAAATGGCCAACAACCAAATAGAGCTACCAAGTGTTATAAATAAAATGTCGATAGCAACATTAAAGCTTTCCTACGGCGAAATAATTAATTATTTTGTTAATTTATTTAACAAGGCCAATGCCACTGAAACGATCAAGGATACCTTGTATTGGATTAAATATTCAGTTAAAGAAGCCAAAAAGAATTATTTAATGTTTCAACTTAACGAAGTTACCAGAACAACAGTTAGCTTAGAACGAATTGCTGCTATTTTATCAGAGGCGGTGATTGCTGAAGCTAAAACTCCCAGGCTAGAAAATAGCAGTCGAAATATCAAAGATTTCATTTTGGAATATATTAGCAAGGGCCCAAACGATTTAATCAAAACTTTTGTGACCGAATTTGAGAAGAATATTTCAGTTGCTATAAACCAGGCTGGCTCTAAAGAATCTATCAAGATTATTCTGGCTGGTGAATTGGCTAAAGTGCAAAAAATGCTTTTGTAAAAAAAATAAACTTTGTAAAAAGGAAGATTTGAAATCTTCCTTTTTTTTGCCCTTAAACATTTTTATTTTCTCCCAAAATCTGGTATTATTCATATATGATTAATTTTCTCCACACCTTTCATCCCCAGGCAATACTGATCACTCTGGGACCCATAACTGTTTACTGGTATGGCCTGTTTATGGTTTTAGCGATGATTATCGGGATGACTACGGCTATTATCATTGCCAAACGCTACAATATTAATCCAGATAAGATAATTGATCTATCATTTTATCTAATAATTGGGGGTCTAATTGGAGCTAGAATCTATGAAATCTTTCTAGAATTACCCTATTATGTCTCTCAACCGCTGGAAATAATAAAGGTCTGGCATGGAGGCCTAGCCGTCCATGGCGCCATTATCGGAGGATTAATAACTTTAGGATTATTTGTCTGGAAAAACCAAGATTACAATTTTTGGAAACTCTGTGCTATTGCCGTCCCGGCGCTCGCCCTAGGTCAAGCCATTGGTCGCTGTGGTAACTATTTCAACCAGGAACTTTTTGGACTTCCCACTAGCCTACCATGGGGCATACCGATTGATATTCTAAACCGTAACAATGACTATATTTCAGCGAGTTATTTCCATCCGACTTTTATCTATGAAGCTTTGGGTGACTTATTGATTTTTGGAGTGTTGATTCTGTGCCATTATTTAATAATCAAAAAAAGAAGAGCTAATGTTACAGATGAAAAAATATCTTATTTCCGTTCTACAGTTTTGATCTATATTATTTTATATTCAATTCTAAGGTTCCTATTAGAATTTATCCGAATTGATGTTGCGCCTGTGTTATGGGGCCTACGCTGGCCTCAGATTGCCAGTCTTAGTCTTATTTTTATTTCGCTAATTATTTTATTTTTACCTTATGTCCAAATTATCAGACGTCAAAAAAAAGCTATTCAATAGACGGAGTCTAAGAATCTTATACTTCCTAGGATTTATTCTGGCGGTGGCGACGGCGGTACCAACCTATATTGAATCTAACTATATCAAAGAGTTTGTCAGTGCTGAAAGTGTCGGCCTCTTTTTTGTCGCCTCCAACTTCATCACTATCCTCCTAATCCTGATTTATCCCGAATTAATTGAACGTTTTCGCAATTACCGCGTTTCTCAGATAGTCATTGGTTGTAATTTTTTGGCCCTAATAGCTATGGCTATTGCCAATACGCCTGCCACTATTTTTCTAGCTTTTATCTTACTGATGTCGAGCTTCAATCTGATCTGGATTAATATGGATATCTTTGTAGAAAGCTTTACCTCGGTTGATAGTGCTGGTCGCACTCGCACCATGTATTTTACTTTTATGAATTTAGGTTGGGGTTTTGCTCCAATTGTGGCCAGTTATTTTATTAAAGGCTCCAATTATCGCCCAGTTTATTTGCTAGCGGCTGCCTTCCTAATTCCTTTTTACATTATCTTTATTGAAAAGGGTCGCAACCTAAAAGACAAGATTAAATATGACCGGGACAAGATTTGGCAGACCATCAAAAAGATTTTTCAAACCAGAGACTTGAGAAGTATTTTTTCACTCGCCACCTTACTCCACCTCTTTTATAGCTTAGCGGTGGTTTATGCTCCGATTTATCTCCATGAAACCATTGGCTTATCTTGGGCACAACTGGGCATCGCTTTTTCCTTTATGCTTCTACCTTTTATTATCTTTGAACTCCCCGCCGGAATTATTGCCGACAAATATTTGGGCGAAAAAGAAATTATGACACTAGGCTTTACCATTTTAATTATTTCTCTAATTCTCTTCTTTTCTGTTCAATCCAGCAGCCTTTTAGTTTGGAGTTTAATATTATTCTTCAGCCGCATTGGTGCATCATTAGTAGAGGCGATGCGTGAGTCATACTTTTTCAAGATTATCAGTGCTAAGAATGTCGGACTAATTAATATTTTCCGAACAGCCCAGCCCCTGGGATATTTAATTGGCACTGGACTCGGTACTGTGATCTTGATATTTTATCCTGTCCAATATATTTTCCCCATTCTGGCCCTACTCTTAGTTTCCAGCTATTACTTCCTCCGGGTGATGAAGGATACTAGATAATCATTAATGATTTGATAATATAAAAACCACTTAAATTAGGTGGTTTTTTAATATAATAATGAAATGTGCCCCCAGTAGGAATCGGACCTACATCTCAGGTTCCGGAAACCTGCGCTCTATCCATTGGGCTATAGGGGCCAACTATTACTGCACAATTTTATGCCCCTTCACTAAAAAAATCAACTCCTGCTTAACCGTTGGATCAGTCGACATGGCCTCATTGTTATTTCGATCCAAATAATTAGCCTTAACCTGATAATCATTACCAGTCGTTAATTCCGGGACTAGAGACACAATCTTGATTCGATCGCCCACCGCCAGAGAAGAGGTGTGGACTAGGGTGCCATCAGCAAATTTAAACAAAGCGATGAAATGAAAATTGCCGGAGCCGCCATAGCTAACTACTAGATCGCAAAAAATGTCCACGCCAGCACTAGTCTTTTGTGTCTTTAGCAGACCATTTAGAAATATTTGACCGCTGGTAACACCATCGGAAAAATTAGCTTGATTATTTTTTAGTTTCGCCCGCACTAAGCCCTCAGGATCATTTTTTCCCAAAACTCCCGGCACCACAACTTCAACATTACTAAGAGTTGCCAAAAATTTCATCGGATCAGATTTAGCTTCATTTGATAAATTAGTAATAGCCTGACTATATTTTTGAGACTCCGCCTGAATCCTAGGAATCAAAATAAACTCCTTTACAAAGAGATATAAGCCAACACCCAAAAGTACTGAAAAGATAATAATTTTTATTGGTGGTTTCATATTGGTTTAAAATAAAGCTTACCAATATTATACCTGGGCTCAAGTAAAAAAGCTATTTATTAACAAAATAAGCCCATTTCTGGGCTTATTCTATCATCCTTTAAATTACTTGAGCTTAAACTCTTCTCCCACAAAGTGCAGGTGATCTAGAGCAGTTTTAGTCTCGGGTAGAATCCCCGCTACAAAAACTTTATTGCCAAAAAGATCATCAATAGTGTCTCCAGTTTTTTGAAATAACTTTTTATTGATCATCATCTTGGCCTCAGCCAAACCAATATAGAGAGGCAGATAACTTTGGCCGTTGATATTGGTCGGGCTTAAGTTAGTAATTCTGTCTTTAAATTGTTCCGGGACGTTGTCGGTCGTGACAAAATAAAAACTCTTAATCACTTCGGACTCAGCCACAAACTTAATATTAGCCACCGAACTCATCTTGGCTAAAGTAGTTTTGTTAACTATATGATAGCCATCAATGACAGTTCCAGTTGGCTCTAAAATACCAACAACCTTCACACCGTCCAAACCAAAAATATCTTTTAGAGTATCCCCAATATTTTTAACAGCCCTCTCCTTCTTCATGGCCATGCCGTCGGCATAACCAATAATCATTTCATCATCACCTAAATTAATCTTGCCTTCTCTGATTTTAATAGAATCCGGGAAACTATCAATCCCCAAAAAAATATCTGGATCGCCCTCATCAAAGTTAATTTTGATTGGACTGCTGGCTACTAGATTATTAATCTCAGTGGCTTTATTTTTAGAGACCAACAAAGCCATTCCCTGGCTTTCCATACCCGAACTAAACCGAGCGAACTCTAAAAACATTCCAGTGGATAATAACACCATTAAAATGAGAGCCATCAATGATAAATAATTCTTCTTTCCCGGACGAAATGATCTAAGCAAAAGAGAATTAGAGACCACCGAGACTGAAGAGAGAGCCATCGCTAGTCCAGCTAATTCTGGTCGTAAAATAATACCAAAACCAGCAAAGACTCGGGCAGCAATTGGGATGCCAATGATGTTATAAAACAAGGCAAAAAATAGATTTTGCTTTATTTTTCCCATGGTTTCTCCGGACAACTGAAAGGCGGTTACCACATCCCTTAAATCACTTTTGATAATAATAATTCCACCTGTTTCCATGGCCACATCTGTACCAGAACCCATAACTATTCCAAGATCGGCCTGAGCTAAGGCTGGAGCATCATTGATACCGTCGCCCACCATCGCCACCTTAGAACCACCGGTTTGCAACTTCTTAATCTGTAAGGCTTTATCTTCCGGCAGAACTTCAGACAAGATATTAACAATTCCTAATTGCTTAGCCACCGCCTGAGCGGTGCGAGCATTGTCGCCGGTAATCATATAAACTTCCAGTCCCATTTTCTGTAGACTAATAATCGCTGCTTTAGAAGTTTCCTTGATGGTATCAGCCACGGCGACCAAACCAATAATTTCTTGCTTAGTGGCCAGAATCATTACCGTCCTACCTTGCTCCTCTAATTTTTTCAGGCGGCTATTTACTGCGGATAAATCTAAATTAATCGAATCAGTAATTAACTTTCTGTTGCCAAAAAAATAATCTAAACCATCAATCGTCCCAGCAACTCCCTGTCCCGGTATTGCCCTAAAGCCAACAACTGACTTCAATATTATTTTTTCCTGATTAGCATAATTACAAACGGCCTCAGCTAAAGAGTGCTCCGATAATTTTTCTAAGCTAGCCGCTATACTAACAATTATTTTTTTATCAAAAGAGCCAAAGCTTTCCATGTCAGTTACCTCTGGCTTGCCCTTAGTCAAAGTCCCGGCCTTGTCAAAAACAATAGTTTTAATCTGACCAGCCATTTCTAGTGGCTCACCCCCTTTTATCAATATGCCATATTTAGCTCCAATCCCAGTTCCAACCATGAGCGATGTTGGAGTAGCGAGCCCCAACGCGCAGGGGCAAGCAATAACAATCACGGCCGTAAAAGCCATGAGAGCGAAACTGAGAGTCGCTCCTAACAAGAAATACCAAACTAAAAAGATAATGATTGCCAGACTAATAACTGTGGGCACAAAAATAGCTGCAATCTTATCAGCAAATCCCTGAATCGGTGCTTTAGAACCCTGAGCCTCTTCCACTAAGGCTACAATTCTAGCCAAGGCAGTCTCAGCTCCTACTCGAGTAACCTCAAATTCAAAGCTCCCTAACTTGTTAACCGTTCCACCAACAACTAAATCTCCGATGTTTTTCTCTACCGGCAAACTCTCACCCGTAATCATCGCCTCATCAATAGCTGAATGACCGCTAATAATTTTACCATCAACCGGAATCTTTTCTCCTGGTCGCACAACAACCACATCACCCTTGATAACGGCCTCGATGGCAATGTCTTGGGTAACGCCAGCGCGAATTACTCGGGCCGTTTTAGGTTGTAGCCCCATCAGCTTTTTAATGGCTTCTAAAGTTTTTCCCTTAGTTCTTTTTTCCAACCACTTTCCTAGAACCACAAATGTGATTAAGAAGGCAGCGGTTTCAAAATATAGTTCAGGAATCTTTCCCCCTAATCCCAAGAGCGATCCAGTTCTCACAAAATACCAAACCAGATTGAACAGGCTATAAAAGAAAGCGGCCGAAGTCCCAATGGCTACCAAGCTGTCCATGTTGAAAGTTTTCATCCGCAAGCTAGCCCACATCCCCTTGTAGAAACCAGCCCCAACAATAAACTGAACGGGGATGGTTAGAACTAAGGATAGAACTCCCACGTAGGGTGGCAAGAGATTGGCACCCGGCAACCAGGACCAAAAATCAAGCAGCATAAAATAAAAGAGAGGTAAGCTAAAAGCTAAACTGAAGATAAACTTTTGTCCTTGTCGCTTTATCTCACTGGCCCGACGTTTTTCAGTTGCCTCTCGATCTTGGCCATCAACCAAGTTAGCCCCATAACCAGCTGAGACAATTGCTTCTATTAAACTATTAGCCTGGACTTGGTTCTCATCAAAGAGAACCGAAGCTTTTTCCGCCGCTAAATTAACATTACCCTCTTTCACTCCCGGAACTTTCAGCAAGGCCTTCTCCACTAAGCGGGAGCAAGAAGCACAATGCATGCCACTAACGTCTATTTGAATTTTTTTCATAAGTATTAAATTAATTATTTATTTCACAACATTAAACATTCCCTTATACATTCCCATCAAACAAGAGAAGTGTAACTTCCCGACTTCAGTAGGAGTAAAGTTAATAATATTTTCTCCGGCTGTTAAAAAGCTTCTAATCTTATACTTTGGCAATAGTAAAGCTGAAGCACAAGAATAGGGCGCAGTAGCATTAACCACCCACTTAACTGGTATATCCTCTTGAATGGTAAAACTATTAGGAGAATACCCCTGACTATTCTCAGTCATTCGGACAACTTGGACGCCATCTTCCATTGTTACATTGGGATCAATAGTCACCGCAGATTTCTTTTCCACTCGATCGGGAGTCAAATCAATCCCGGTTAAGTTAAGGCCATTGGAAATATTAATTAAGGCAAAGACTAAAACTACCAAACCAACGAAGCTAAAAAAATATTGAGCTAGTTTCCCTTTAATCACTGAGCTCAAACTACCGACACTCAATAATCCCGGAATAGTGCCCAAAGCAAAGGCGCCCATTACAATTGCTCCCCCCCAGAAATTACCAGTGCCAATAGCATAAACTTGCATCGCCTGAGTAAAGCCACAGGGCAAGAAAAATGTTAAAGCGCCTAACCACAGGGAATTATGATGACTATAAGTCTGCGCCTGACATTCTTTGAGTCCTAAGCCCCTAATCAAGCCCTTGGGCAACACCAGCTTAACCTTCTCCATCCAAGGAAAAATGTTAATTAGCTGTAAACCCATAATGAGCATAATAAGACCGATAACAACAGTGATAATTCCCAGGGCCATACTAGACAATTGAAAGGCTGACCCCAAGACACCCAGAAGTCCTCCTAAAATGGTATAAGATAAAAAGCGCCCCAGATTAAAGAGTAAATGAGGATAGATCTTTTGAATTGTTTTGACGCTAGGATGAAGCTGATTATAACGACTGGAAATCCCCAGCACTAAGCCACCAACGAGAGCCATACAAGTGGAGAACCCAGCGGTTAGTCCTACCAATAAAATCAAAGGTAGGGTTAATTTACCCGAAGTATTTACATTTAAATTAGTAATGCCTAGTGCTTTCAACAAAAAGTATAAAACCACTAAAGCGAGAAAGACATAACCTAGATTCCGATAATTATCTTTGTTCGTACTAAAAAATTTAGTGGGCCCATCTTGTCCCAGTTTATATCCCGCTCGAGAGATGGCCGCCTTAATCTGAGTTTCGTCCGGAGAAATCCCATTATATCTAATCTGCACCGAATTATTATGCCAATTGGCTTTCACTCCGCTTACTCCCTCTATCTCGCCTAACTCATCTTCAATGAGAATCTCGCAAGACTTACAATGCATTCCCTTAATTGGAAGATTGATTGATTGATTATTTTCCATAGTAATTAATGTTAATGATAAATAAAAAACATCCTCAATAAAAATAGCTTAAACATAAGCTAAATTTATCTGGAGGATGGACCAGCTACAAATTATTCTCTTTTAACTATGGAGCTCAAAGAGTCCGCCTCCGGTGGCGGTAAAAAAACTGTTTGATATTTAAGCTTAAAAGTTTTTAGATCAAGTTCAGAGAAAACAATGGTCTGAGAAATAGGCATCAAGCTGTCGCTATAATCAAGCTCATCACCGGAAAGACTGGAGACCGAGTGTTGACTCAAGCAACAGTCGTCAGTATCCACTCCGGAAGCAGTATAATGTCTAACTGAATTATCAACTAAAACCTTGGTCATCTGATGACAACCGGCCATTTCCATCTCGGGCATAGCCATTGAAGCTGCCTCAGCTGGAACTGGCAAAAACTGCAAGCAAACTGAACTAGCCATAATAAAGGCCGTAATTACAGGGATAATCATCCAATTCATTGCTTGCTTCAATTTAATCATGTCTTAATTATAGATTATGCCCTAAAGCTTGTAAAGCAACCTCTTTTAATGCCTCTAAAAACAAAAGAATAACCCCAAAGCGGAGTTATTTTTAAATCTTGTAAATTAAATTAGCTAGTTGGTAATTCAGATCTAAATTCTTTAACCTCATCTTCCATTTCAACCTCTTCTACTGGAATGGAAATAATATTCTGAGATTTCTCAATTTTATAATACTTAACTGGCTTATTCAAGCTTGCCGCTATTTTAATCTCTGCCAAAACTCCATTGGAAATAGGTCCAAACACCCAACACTCATCAGCCCTTTTAACCAGATTATTATTTCCCTCACGGACTAAATTCCGATCAACTGTATCGAGCAAAAAATAATCAAAAATCATGAAGGGATTGAGTGGCACGCCATGTTGTTCAATAACATATTTGGAAATATGTAGGCGGTAATAAAATAAATGCTTAGACATGGCCGTATAAACTAAATTCTTGTCGCTCGTCAAATTTAAAGCTTCGTGTGAGAATGACATAAAGGTAAAATTATAATTATAAAAATAATTAAATAATAATCTTGTTGATATCGTCAAAACTGGTCAATCCTATATCCCACGCATCTCGACCTTTTTGCCACAATTGCCAACCCGCAAAAGGAGCATCGGGAGTAATCAATCCTTTAACCGGAATATTTTTTCTAAAAATATCAAAAATATACCAACCATCATCTAATTTTATCTCAGCAATAGAATGAACCCTCTCCCCATTTTTAACCTTAACAAAACTAGTTTCTAGACCAAGGGCCTGACATAAAGCGATATACAAAACGGTTAAATCAGTACAGGCTTTTTCACTGTAAACATAACCATCTCGCAAAATTTCCCCCGCCGTTCGCTTCCATCTAATAGCTTTTTCCTGTTCTCTGGTAGAATCATCGTAGGGGCGAAAAATAATTTTGACATACATCAAGTCTCTAATCTGGATTAGAGAATCAAAAGTGATAGGACTTTTAACATCTTTAACCAATTCCTTTATTTCTACTGTTGGCTCAATTTGAGATTTAATCATATTGTTTATAGCGAATTAGGACCAGAAATAAAACTCATAGCTATCACTCCTAAAAAGACTAACACTGCACCCAAATATTGCCAAACACTAATCTTCTCATGGTTAAACTTTATTCCTAGGGCCATAGCGATAACAGCATATCCAGCCACAATGGCTGTGACAATTGAAATCTCTTCCGTTCTGGTAGCCAGAGCATAAAAGACCCAGGCCGAAGTATCAATCACGCCGGTAAATAGAATTAGGCTTTTATGATTAAGTCCTCCCTGCCAAAAAGATTTTAAACCTCTCTTGTAACCTACATAGATTAATAATACTAATGACCCGAGCATCCAAGGAAACCAGACGGCAGCAAAAGCCGAGACATTGCGGGTGTTAACAGCGGTTAGAAAGTTATATAAAGAACTAAAGAGCACAGCTAAGAACATCAGCAACAAACCTTTTTCCCAGACAACCCTTTTGCCCCGAAAAAATTCCTTAATCTTATCCCTCCAAGTCTTGCGACTTCTAGACATCAAGAAGACACCAGCAATAATCATTAGTATCACAAAAACTTGGAGCCAACTGAGACTTTCGTGAAAAAATATTAGTCCTAAAATAATAGTAAAGGGCAATTCTCCGATCATCACTACTTCCACCACTGATAATTTTCCTTGGTCATAGGCTTTGAAAAGGAAATAGCCATAAAACAAATCGATGATAGTAATAAAAATTAAAGAAAAAATATTAGCTCGAGAAAAGATGGCCGGCAAATCATTCCAAGCCAACGGGAAGAGCGTTAAGCTGGCAATAAAATTTATCCAGAGCAAAGTTTGAAAGTCACCCACCTTTCTGATAGTTCTCTGAATAAAAAAGTCGCCTATGCCCCAGAGGAACATAGCTAGAAAAGCGAAGAATAAACTAACTTGAAAATCAGACATAAATTGTTTTAAACCTCACTAATAATATCAAACCCTTTAAAGCTGCCGGTCAAAGCCAGTCCAATTATATTGCCTCGGCAAAGACCTTTATCTCTAATTTTTTTAGCCACCTCGTTTAGAGTCGCCCCAGAACCAACCGCATCATCAATAATTAGGATGTTTTTAAAAACAGAATTTTCCTCAACCACTATAGTGTTTTTAGCATTTTCAATTCGATCTGATAGTTTGTTCAGGGTTTTTTGGGGTACTGCGACAGCCGTTTTAATCTTAGATATCTTTACTTTTCTAATATCCTCACCAAGGCCTTTTTCCAAAACCTTCATGAGCTGAGTCTCTCTTTTGACGGTTGGTGGGATATAACCAAGCCCATCTATTTTATATTTTTTTATAATTTTATCAATACTTGGTTTAATTTCCACTATCAACTCTTTAATAAGCGCCTTGTTTTGACTTTGCTTGGCATAGAGAAGGAGTTGTCCTAATTTAGTCTTGCCAAATCTTTCAATACTATAAAAGTCCAAATAAAAGATTTTGTCGAGGTTAATCTTAGGAAAAGAGTTTTTAAGCTTACTCAAACCAGCAATTAAACCATTTTTTTTATATTTTTTATAATAAGCCAATGTTTTTAAATACTCAGCGGCAGTTTTTTCCAGCGGTAAATTATTTTTTTGACACCAATAAATGAATCCAGCCAAGCCCTCTTTTTTTTCTCCGGCAGGGGTTATAATTAAATAATTATCATTTATTAACTTCTTAACATCCCGGTCTAGTGATATTTTTAATTGAGGCGCCTCAGATGATTTATTAAGTGAATAAAAAACTTTTGGTGGACGACCAATCTTGATTAGGGTCTGATTATTTATCATTTTAGACAAATAATGCTTAAACAGCGCTTGGCGACTAATATCCAAAAACTCGACTAATTCATTGGCCGTGACCTGTCCTTTTCTATTAATATAATCTAATATCTTTTTGGCTGTTGTGTTCATATATCAGTATTATATATAGTTGACAGTTAACTGTCAACTGTCAACTAAACTAACCCCGATAGGCGTTGATATTGCAATCTCTTTCTTTGATTACCGCCAGATCAACCTTGAGAGGATCGCTAGTTCTATAGACTACTTGTTGAGCATAAATGGCCGCGCCATAAGCGTGCCGCGGAACGAGCAGTATTGTCTTCGCCCACTTCCCGCGCCGCAGCGTGAGAATCTAATGAAGCTTTACGGATAACAGCCATTTTTAAAACTCCCGTCTTAATCCAGACCTGAAGTGTTTTAAGAGCTTGCTAGGGACGCTTATTTTTTGGATATTTTTTCTCAAAATATGGTAAGGCCCGTCGAGCACAATCAATTGCCCAGAGTGCCAAAATCTTCTGGTCAGCCTGGCCAAACCAGTTACTGGCTTAGTTAAAAAAAGTAGCGAGCAGTAGAGCATAAACAAAGACGCCAAAAGCATGAGTTGCTCCCCACCGAGCTAAAGTTGAATTTTTCATAGAATTATAAATAATTAAATTTCGTTAGTTATCAAATACTTTATTAAATAATTTCAAAACACCCCATGTGAAAAAGGCCGACAGAGCGAAAATAGCCGCGACAACTCCTTTTTCAGCTAAAAACTTATGCGTTTCCACATCATTCAGTTTCTTATTAATCTGATCCCCAGTTTTTATACCCTTTTTACTTAAAAATTGTCTATATTTATAATAACCTAATATTTGTAAAGGCAGAAATAAAGATAAAAATAAAATCGGAACAATTAAGTCCGATCTGTCTTCTTTGCTAGCGCTAAGAATGGCGGCTGCTACAAAAGACACCACAACATAAAGAACACCATATAAAAGCTTTCTATTTTTGGTTTAATAAGCATAATCTTATATTACCCCTAAATAGGGCTATTTACAATCCGCGGAAAGAGTGGGACGCAGCTTGAATAAATTTAAAAATTATTTAAATACTTCTTAATAAAATTAGTAACAACGATTAACACCTGGTCTCTAGCCAAAGGCGGACTTTGAGCCACCCAAATAGCTAAGTTATATAATTCTTTATTATCAACTTTCAACCATTTATCATTTTTATATAAAAAGATAAATAGAGAGGCTATAGCCAATCGTTTATTTCCATTTTGGAAAGGATGATTTTTTATTAACAAATAAAATAAGGCCGATCCCTTGCCGGTTAATCCCGCATACAAGGTCCTTTGGGCAAATCTTTGGAATGGAGTAGCAATACAGCTTTCCAGCACATTCGGATAACGAGTTTCGAATTCGGGTATCGGTTCATCCCACCCCATTGTATCCATTGCCAAGCGATGAGCTAAATATTTTATTTCTTCAATTCTTAAGGGCTTAATCATATGATTATTCCTGGCCTAACATTTTTATAGTCTCGCCGTAGTCTTGCAAAACCTTTCTAATACCTTTATCAATTTTCTCTTTGTCATCTGAGCTCAAAGAAGCATTAAGCATGTCGGGCAGGTCCTTTTTATAAATAACATAATTACGCCCAATCTTCTCGGCCTTAATTTTCCCCAATTTAATTCTATTAAAAACAGCCACCCGGCTAATTCCGATTAAATCCGCCAATTCTTTAACTGTAAAACAATCTTTATTTAATACCATATAATTCTATGTTAACTTATATATACTATGTTAACATATGATAACATCACAGTCAATAGTTAACATAAAAACAAGGCTTTTGGCCTTGTTTTTAGGACTGCGGAGAGGGAGGGAGTGGGACGTAGTTGGAATGGCCCTAGGCCAAATAAGAACTATTTTTAAATATTTCTTCTAATAACTTAAAGATTCTAGCATCACAATCTATCTCCGCCTTTATGCCTAGTGGCAATATCCATTGTGGGCCGGTATGACCAAAATCCATATTTGTAATTATCGGCAAGCTGTCATTTTTAAATTCAAGCTTAATTACATTTAAAACAGTATCATTTAATGCCCTCTTTTCTTCATTAGAGTAATCTCTAGCCCGACCAACTTAAAAACAATCGAATTATTTCTAAATTCTCGCGCGCCAACTGAATTTGTATTGAACGATTAGCCAACGCGCTGTTAGCTCGATAAATATTGGAGATCATGGCTACCATTTCTTTCTTTAAATTTTCTCCAATCATATATTTATATTCCCGCTTCATCTCAACGAAAAAATTAAATATATTCAGCAGTAGATCATAGCTGGCTTTATACACCGGCAAATTATCATAGGTAGCCATAGAAAAATTTAATTAATTCTGCCCCGCTAAAGCGGAGCGGAAAAAAGAGAGAAAGAGACAAAGAGTCGAATAGTTTTTAGCGATATTTCATGTTCTTGCAAAATAATTTATGAATATTTATGCCGTGGTACTAGTCCTGGAGACACCGCACCGAAAACCCGGTAGCCCGATCATCGCTATTGCCGTAGAAAGTGGTACCGCCCGAAAGGAGAAGTCCGCTCCAAGCGATGCCGGGATAACCGGAAGGCGGAGACGCCGACCACAATACAGCTAAAGTGCCACGACCGTCGAGCGAGCCTTCAAGATTGTAGCCGGCCGGAAAAACTGAAAAATTATAATTATTGGTGCCGTCCCAAGTAACTGGCGTGCTAATAGAAGATGCCTTTAATTTACCCCCAGCAGTATGGCAATTATTGGCGGATAAATCACAACCAGGATCGTCATTTTGAGCTAAAGTCTGAAGTTCATTAAAACTAGGGATGTGCCACCCCGACGGATAAATACCCTGGATGGTACCAGAGATATTACAAGGAGAGACTTCGCTAGCATCACAAGCTTGAGGCAGGCCTAGCGCCATATGCCATTGGTACAGTCCGCCATCAGTGTCACAAATAGCCTCGCTATCATCATAACAATACTTTTGAATACCACCAGAATAATCACCTTGATCGTCGGGGTCGTCTACTCTCGTTCCCACATTCAAGTTCTTGGCAAACCAACATTGAGTTCCAATGGCAACGGTGGGGTAACTGTCACCACCATAAGACACTGAAGATATTCCTCCGCAAACATCTGCTGGCTGCCCCCCGTCAATATTACACTCCACATCA
>PFAQ01000014.1 GCA_002778645.1 Candidatus Falkowbacteria bacterium CG10_big_fil_rev_8_21_14_0_10_39_9 | reverse complement strand
CCTTATACATCGTTTTGGTGCTGATCATAATTATAGGCCTGCTCTTACCCCGGAACATTTTTAAAGTCACCGGAGTTGAGATCCAGGCCGTGTTTATAGAAAACTTGCCACCTTCCGTCCTCGGATGGTTGACAAACTTAATGCCGATGTAGTTTAATTAAAAGCCGAAGCAGAATATGCTGAGGAAATATTAAATGATCTCAAAGAATTAGAAACCAAAAAAGAAGAAGAAAATGAGCGAAACTAAAGAAAACAAAATTACTGTCGATTTCGTTATCGAACAAAAAGCTAAAATTGAAAAACTGATTAAGAGAGCCAAAATGGATCTCGAATTCCTCAGAGAAAATATCAAGAACATTGAAACCCCAATAGAAAGAAGGACGGAGAGCCAACAGGAAGAGCCCAAAACTATAGCAAAAATTGAGCTTCTCCGAAAAGCTCTAGTAAGAATCGAATATAATAACTATGGCAAGTGTCGTGGCTGTGGTGAAGAAATTCAAACCAACAGACTGAAGGCTCTGCCCACAACTGAGCACTGCACAAAATGTGCGAAATAAGAATCTAAATAAAAAGGCGCGCCATCAATGGAACGCCTTTTTTATTTTCTCTCGCTATAACAATATTAGAGCAATAAACCGATAATCAAGAGAGCGACAATGTTTAAGATCTTGATCATTGGATTGATAGCTGGACCAGCAGTATCCTTGTAAGGATCGCCAACAGTGTCACCGGTAACTGCTGCCTTGTGAGCATCAGAACCTTTGCCACCGAAATTACCAAGCTCGATATATTTTTTGGCATTGTCCCAAGCACCACCACCGGAGGTCATAGAAACAGCCACGAAGATACCAGTAATAATTGAACCAACCAACAAACCGCCCAAAGCTTCTACTCCCAAGAAGAAGCCCACTAAGATTGGAGCGACCACTGGAATCAAGGCTGGCAGAATCATTTGTTTGATAGCTGCCTTGGTTACGATATCAACAGTGCGACCGTAATCTGGTTTTTCCGTTCTATCCATAATACCTGGCTTCTCTTTAAACTGCGCCCGAACGTCCTCCACTACTGAACCAGCGGCGCGACCTACAGCTTGCATGGATAAAGCACCAAATAAATATGGCAATAAACCACCAATGAATAAACCAACTAAGACGTATGGATTATCAATCAAGAATTGAGCGCTACCACCATTATCTTTTATCTTGTAAGTGAAATCAGCAAACAAAACTAGAGCAGCGAGAGCCGCAGAACCAATAGCATAACCCTTAGTCACGGCCTTAGTGGTGTTACCCACAGCATCGAGCGGATCAGTAATGTTTCGCACGTCATCACCTAACTCTGCCATCTCCGCAATACCACCAGCATTGTCAGTAATTGGACCATAGGCATCAATGGTTACGATAATACCAGCCATGGACAACATCGCAACGGCCGCAATAGCGATACCATAGATACCAGCTAACTCAAAAGCCATCAGCATTGAGGCGGCAATTACCAATACTGGTAAAGCAGTCGACTTCATCGAAACAGCTAAACCGGCAATGACGTTAGTGCCGTGACCAGTAGTTGAAGCTTCAGCAATAGATTTTACTGGAGCATATTTAGTCGAAGTATAATACTCGGTAATGAAGACTAATAAACCAGTAACAGCTAAACCAATTAAAGCGGAAAAATAAATATTCAAAGTGCCGTATTGACCATTGTCTTTCATGAGCCAATTAATCACGGGCCAGAAAGCAATCGCACTCAAAACACCAGCCGCAATCAGTCCCTTGTAAAGAGCCTTCATGATATTGCCACTCTTACCCAATCTGATAAAGAAAATACCAGCAATGGAAGCGATGATCGAAACTGCTCCCAACACTAATGGGAAGATAACAGCATTAGCTGAACTAGGGAAAAACAATGAACCCAAAACCATCGCCGCAATAGAAGTCACGGCATAAGTTTCAAATAAGTCAGCGGCCATACCAGCACAATCACCGACATTGTCACCAACGTTGTCAGCAATCACCGCTGGGTTTCGAGGATCATCTTCTGGAATACCAGCCTCCACCTTACCAATTAAATCAGCTCCAACATCAGCTGCTTTGGTATAGATACCACCGCCCAAACGAGCGAAGATAGAAATCAAAGAACCACCAAAAGCAAAACCAATTAAAGCATGTAAATCTTTAGTGATGAAATAAAAAACGGCAGTTCCTAATAAAGCTAAACCAACTACCAACAAACCGGTAATACTGCCACCTTTAACAGCGACACCCAAAGCTTTTTTCAAGCCATGACGAGCCGCTTCAGTCGTTTTAACATTAGCTCGAACTGAAATATACATTCCAATATAGCCAGTTAAAGCTGAGAGTAAAGCACCCACCAAGAAAGCAATGGCGGTCATCCAGCTTAAAACAAAACCAATCAAGATAAATAACACGGCGGCCACAATAGCCACGGCCTTATACTGACGATTCAAGAAAGCCTTAGCTCCAGTTTGGATAGCTTTAGCAATTTCTTGCATCTTTTCATTACCTGAAGGTAATTTTAAAATGGAACGAATGGAAATTAATCCATAGACGATGGCAGCGAGAGCACCACCAATGATGATTAAAGTTGTTGCCATAAAGCAATTATTTTTGTTAAAGCCAAAATCACCAATTACTAGTGATGAGAGGCTTAACAATTTAAATTATTTTTTATCTTTTTTAGTTTTAGCAGTTTTGCTAACAACCTTTTTAACTTTTACTTCTTTGACTGCTTTCTTCTCAGGCTTTTCTTTCTTGGGTTTAACCTCTTTCTTTTCCTTCTTTACTACCTTTACTTCCTTAGCAACCTTTTCTGGTTTTTTCGCTTTTTCTTTCTTTGGCTTGGCCTCTTTCTTAGCTGCCTCCACCTTAGCTTCTTCGGCTTTGGCCTCAGCCTCAGCGTCATATGGAATAATATCAATCTTCCAATTAGTTAACTTGGCAGCCAAACGCACATTCTGACCACTCTTACCAATCGCCAAGGATAATTTATCAGGAGACACTTTGACCACGGCGCGACGATCAATTGGGTTTAAAGTAATCCCCATAATCTTAGCCGGAGACAAAGCGTTGCTAATATATTTCACTGGATCTTCATCATATTCGATAATATCAACTTTTTCACCGCCTAATTCACTGATAATAGTTTGAATCCGGCTACCACGTTGACCCACGCAAGAGCCCACTGGGTCAATATTTTCTGAGTCGGTAGAAATAGCTACCTTAGAGCGAGAGCCAGCTTCTCGCGCCACGCTCTCAATCTTAATCAGACCATTGGAAATTTCTGGAATTTCTAAATAAAAAACTTTTTTCAAAATTTCTTCGGAGCGACGAGACAAAATAATTTCAGCGCCCTTCTGACCAGCTCGAACTTCTTTGACATAAACTTTGACCCGACCATTAATCGGATAGGATTCACCTGGAACTTGTTCCTCCATTGGTAAAATACCAATAGCCTTACCTAAATCAACAAAAACTAAACGACCTTCTTGGCGTTGAATAATACCAGTCACCACCTCATGCTCTTTATCTTTAAATTCATTAAAAACCATATCACGCTCAACTTCCCGTAATTTCTGAATGATAACCTGCTTGGCAGTTTGAGCCGCCATCCGACCGTAATCCTCTGGCTCCGGTAATTCCATCACAATCTCATCACCAATTTTAGCATCAGACTCAATCAAAAGAGCATCTTTCAGTTGGATTTCAGTTTTAGGATTGAAACGTTTCTTGTCCTCATCCACCTCAAAACGCTCATAACGGGTTTCGTGTTCGACTCCTTTAGGTAAGTCCCGGCTGGCGATTTCAGCCTCTAACGCAGCCAATTCTTCCTCGGGTAAATCCTCCACCACCATTTTTACATCATAAATCTTGGAGTGAGCGGTTTCGGGGTTAAATTTGACCTTGATATTTTGGTTTTTTTGACCAAAATCTTTGCGATAAGCCGCGGCTAAAGCGAGCTCAATGGTGCTAACCACAGCCTCAAACTCTAGCTTCTTCTCTTCGCAGATCTGCTTGATCGCATTCGTTATTTCTGACATATAGTTAAAATTATTTTTAAAAAAGACTAATCGTTATAATAACAATTAGTCTTGATTAGATAGTAGCATAAAGAAAAATGAATGTCAAAAAAATAAATTAATTAATCTTCAAGACAACGCACTGGGAAACCATAAGTTTGAAAATCAAGGTGGCGGCGGATACCAGGATTACCATCCAATAATCGATTCCAAGCGTCTGCTCCACTCATGGTGGATGACCAAAACCAAGCCCCTGCCAGTCGATAGCCAAACACACCAGAGATGTCACGCAGGCCGGTAAATAATCCCTCAAAATGAGAAGATCCACCAGTTCTTAGTTTGTCAAGAGCGTAAGCACAATCGTAACCGGAGCGGTTAGCATCACAAGTGGTATTGTGCACAAATTGATCAAGCGTATTTTGTTCGGCATCACTTGGGATATGCCAACCATTAGGACAAACGCCCTGGATTGACTCAGTTGTAGAATATTGCATCATTTCATTCCATTGGTACAGGCCGCCATCGGTATCACAACCACCGTCATTACTTAGTGGGTTGGGATTAATTGCGTTATTGTTATAACAATATTTTTCTAAAATACTATTATTGGTTTGAGTGGTAACTCCAGTTACAATTGTGCCAATATTTAAATTTTCTTTTAGCCAGCATTGATTGCCAATCAGGACAGTATCATAAGTGCATTGATCATAATCAGGAGCCCCTTCATTACAAGCATGATTACCGATAATGGTAATGTTAAGCTGGTCGCCACAAGCAAAAGGAGTACAATCCATGTCTATAATACCGCCCGGGGTGAGACACTTGGGTCCAGCAGCAAGTGTGCCGGTATT
>PFAQ01000012.1 GCA_002778645.1 Candidatus Falkowbacteria bacterium CG10_big_fil_rev_8_21_14_0_10_39_9 | reverse complement strand
AGCCTTGATTATTGAGTTTGCTTGGAAAATAAATTTAGGTATTGATTTAAGTTATTGGCATTTCATTTTTGGTTGGGTTTTCTTATTAATTTCTTTATTCCATATATTTTGGCATATTAAATATTACGTTAAAAAATAAAATATAAAATATAAAATTAAAACTATGAAGAAATCTTTATTTCTGCCAATTATTTTAGGAGCGCTTATCTTAACTTTAAGTGGTTGTTCTCGTGACCAGAAAATAACTTACTTTAATGAGGATGGGACTGCAAAAACGGTCTCAGTTAAAGATACAATCGCCGATAAAGTTCAGGTATTTAATTTTCATTCCACTCAGCGTTGTACTACTTGTATTGCCATTGGCAAGCTATCGGGCGAAACCGTTGAGGAGTATTATCAGAGAGAATTACGCGATGGCAAAATTGAAGTTAGAGAGATAAATATTGATTTACCGGAAAATAAAGAATTAGCAGAAAAGTTTCAGGCGAGCGGATCGGCTTTAAAAATTAATGCTATTTATGACGGCCAAGATCACATCACCGAAGATACTGCTGTTTGGCGTTTAACTTCTAACCCAGAGCAGTTTAAAAGTTATTTAAAGAATAAAATTGATAAGCTCTTAGGCAAATAATATGGATTTAATTAATAGTCTGATTGATAATTATAATTTGCCGATGCTCACTGCTTTTCTTTTGGGTATTTTAACTTCAATTAGTCCATGCCCACTAGCTACTAATATTACCGCCGTTGCTTTTATTTCTAGGGACATTAAAACTCCTAAGTATACAATTCTTTCCGGGTTGTTTTATACCATAGGACGAGGCATCAGTTATACTTTGTTAGCTACCTTAATTTATTTTGGATTGTCGTCTTTTCAGATTTCTAGTCTTTTTCAAGGTTGGGGCGATAAAGTTCTGGGGCCAGTGTTAATAATTATTGGTTTAATAATGTTTGATGTTATTAAAATCAATTTAAAAACTAGCGGTAAGACCGAGAAAATGAAACTCTGGTTATCAGATAAGGGTTATTTTGGGTCATTAGCTCTGGGTATGCTATTTGCTTTTGCTTTTTGTCCATATAGTGGGGTTTTATTTTTTGGTGTTCTTATCCCCTTGATTCTTAAATCAGCCAGCGGATTACTTCTGCCGTCTATATTTGCCTTGGGGACGGGACTTCCAGTAATCATCTTCGCATTTTTGCTTGCCTATAGCATGAAAACTGTGAGTCTCGCTTTTCAATCGGTCCAGAAAGTTGAAAAATGGTTACGTTATGGTGTGGCGACAATATTTATTTTAACGGGTTTTTATTATAGTCAATATTTAGTAATTTATTTAATAAATTTTTGAGGCTGACAAAAAATTATTATTTGAAACCTTATAAATAAACAACATTAATTAATTTATAAAAAATATGACTTACCTTATTTATCTAATCACTGGTCTTTTGGCCGGGGTTATCGGTGGACTTCTTAGCACTGGCGGTTGCGCTATTATGATGCCAGTAATTCGTTTTGGTTTTCATTTTGACCCAGCTATTGCAGTTGGGACTACCTTGACCGCAGTTGTTTTCACGGCTGCTTCTGGCGCCTATCAGCACATTAAAATGAAGAATGTAGACAAAAAAACTTCTTGGATAGTTGCACTTAGTGGAATTTTGGGGGTAATTATAGGTTCTATTGTTTTTGGTTACATCAAAAACTACGGTAATTTAATTGATTTAATTTTAGGATTTGTTTTCTTGGTAGTGTCATTCAGAATGTTATATGAAGGAGTATTAGGTCGGGGGCCAAAAAATCCCAGTGAAACTCAGATGCCTGGAACAAAAACAAGTAAAGGAATTTTGGGTTCAAGTATCGGATTTTTAACAGGTATTATTGGCTTAGGGGGCGGCTATGCTCTAGTCCCTTCATTTATTTATTTTTTTGAAGCACCGGTTAAATTAGCTATCGGCACTTCCATGGCCTCCTTTGTTTGGATTGCTCTAATTGGAGCGGCGTTTAAAATTTATCAAGGTGTTGTTAATATACCCGTCGCTATCACTTTGGGAATCGGGGCTTTAATTGGTGCAATTTATGGCGCAAAATTAATGGCGAAGTTTAAGCCCAATTGGCTAAAAGCTTTGTTTGGAATTATGTTTCTATATGTTTCACTTAAATATATTTTAATTTATTTTGGTATTGCTATCTAAGTCACTAATTTTAATAATTTAAAATTTAAATATGGATAATCAAAAAATTCAATATCAAAAGTTTACGAAATTTCACGGCGTGGATCGGGAACAAATTAAGTGGACTCCGGAGATAGATGAAAACAAATGTATCGGCTGCGGAATGTGCGTCGCTTCTTGTGGACGAGGAGTTTATAAATATGATTATGAAAATAAAAAGTCTAAGGTCGTTAATCCGAATAATTGTATGGTAGCTTGTCAAACTTGTGCTAATTTATGCCCTTCTAAGGCTATTAGTTTTGCCGAAGATGATAAAACAAGAGAGAAAGCGCAAAAAATAGTAAAAGATTTTAGCTTATTGCCAAAAGTAAAGAATGAATTAGAAATTAGAAAAGAAGAATTAAAATTAAAATAATCTATGTCTGAACATAATCACGAACACGTTACGACGTCAAAAAATCTTGTCTGGTCAATCGGTATTAATACAATTATCGTTGTTTTTGAAATAATCTTTGGCCTTATTTCCAGAAGTTTCGCGCTTATTACCGACGCCCTGCATAATGTCACCGATATTGGTTCGATGACTTTGAGTCTTTGGGGTGAAAAGTTGGCCGATAAACCGCAAACGGAAACCAAAACTTATGGCTATAAACGAGCCGAAGTTATTATTGCTTTCATAAATGGCGGCGTATTACTAGCAATTGTCGGCTTTGTCTTAGTTGAGGCGGCAATCCGTATCTTTAAGCCAGAACCAGTATCTGGATTAACCATGATGATTGTGTCCGGTGTGGCTCTCTTAGGTAACGGTTTGGCAACTTACTTATTACAGAAAGGATCTGGCAAGAATCTAAATTTAAAAAGTGCCTGGCTCCATTCGATGCAAGACGCCTTGTTTTCTTTAGGCGTGGTAGTAAGTGCGGCCATAATCTATTTTACTGGTTGGAGCTGGCTCGATCCGATAGCTTCAATTATAATTTCCGTCTTCCTACTAAAAGAAATATTTAGTATTTTGTTTGAAGCCGTTGATATGATGTTGGACTCGGTCCCGAAAGATGTAAATTTTAGTGACGTTAAAGCCAGTTTAGCTGCCATTCCCGGAGTAATAGAAATAGATGATTTACATATTTGGCAAACCGGTTCGGAGAATCGTTTTTTAAGCGCGCATTTAATTATTTCTGAAGATGTTAAGTCCGGTCGCATCAAACTTTTGGCTCAAGTTGCTGAAATAGCTAAAGAAAAATACAATATCCATCATGCCACGATTCAGATAGTTTCTGAGGAGGAAATTAAAAAAGTTAATTTAGAGTGTGAACATTGTAATTAATTAAAGATATGACGCCAACAATTTTATTTTTCATCATCGCTTTGATAGTCGGCTCCATAACTGCTGGCTTAAAGATTCAATTTGATCGTTTTTTGCGATTATTTTGCTTATTACGCTAATGAAATTATCATTCTTTGACGCAGTTAATACTTTTTTGTGGATTATGTTTTTAAGTGCCGGCTACATGTTATGGAAGAATAGGGAAAAAATTAAAGGGATGCCAAGAGTAAATAAAAATAAGTTTTTGACCTTGGTGCCGCTTTTAGTCTTTATTGGTGTTTTCATAGGGACAATATTTTTTACCAAAGCCACAAGTTTAACTTTACTGGTTACGCTTGGTATATTAGCTTTGTTATATGGTTTGTGCCTGGTATTTATCCATTTTAAACCATATGAGCTTGACTATAAAAACGCCAAACCGATTTATCAGAAAATTTGTGGTCTGTTTGGACCCATTGTCAGCGGACTCTTTGCCGGTTTTATTGGAACAATGCTCAAGCCTCTTAAGATTCCGTTTGCGGTTAAAATCGGTAAAATGAATATGGGCCAGGTATATTTAGGCAATACTATTACCGCTTTTTATGCCGCGTTTTTTGCCATTGTTTTACATGTTTTTATATTAAGCAATCAGTGATGACGGTAAACAATATTTTTTTAGGAGTTTCTTTGTGGGCAGTAATCCATATTGTGTTTGAACTATCCAAATTATTTTTTAAAGATGGTTGGCGGAAAAATTTTCAGATTTTTATTGGTATAATTTTGATTTTGGTTGCTTTTAAATTCTTATGATTCTATGAAAAGACCTACTTTGTTTGATTTATGTAAAACAACTTTTTATATCGGTGCCATTGGATACGGCGGTCCAGCGATTTTGGCGCTGATGAAAAAGACTTTTGTTCATGAAAAAGAATGGATTTCCGAAAAAGAATTTATGAATGCCCTCAGCTTGGCTCAGATTTTACCGGGGGCAACTGGGGTTTCCGTTATGGGCTATATCGGTTTTAAGATCTATAAGTTATGGGGCGAAATTTTAGCGCCAATTCTTTATATTCTACCGGCGACCATTACCATGATTATTTTAGCTTGGGCTTATTTTACTTTTGGCAATCTCTCTTTTGTTAAAGCTTTGTTTACCGGATTAGGATCGTTGGTGGTCGCATTGCTCATTAATGCGACTCTCATTTTAGGGAAATCAGTTTTTAAAAAATAACTATTAAGAGCTGGAAAGGATTAGTTATTAGTTTAGTGACTTTTGTCGGAATTTTTTTTCTAAAAATAAATATTATCTGGCTGATTCTTGTGGCCGGATTTTTTGGATTTTTGTTTTATTATTACTACCGGGGAAACCGAGGCTGTGAAGCCTCGGAGGAGAGCCTAGTCGCTGGACTTTTGGCCGTCATTGGTTAGAATATAACTATGCAATATCGACGCCAAGCCCAGTGTTGTATACTATACTAGATACCACATAGTCTTTGTGACTAAGTATCGACGCCAAGCCCTCAAGGAAGGGATGGGTACTTTTTGTGTCGGCATTTTACGTCGCATTTGTCGCAATTATCCAGATTTAGAGCTATACGAAGCCAAGTGTGATGAAGACCATATTCATTTACTAATTTCCATCCCACCAAAATGGGCAATCAGTGAAGCTGTTAATATTCTCAAATCAAATATTTCAAATGCCATGCGACGTAAATTCCCATTCCTAGATAAAGTCTATGACAAGCGTATGGGCTTTTGGTCGGATGGCTATTTTGTATCCACGGCGGGCTTGGACGAGGAACAGATCAAGAAGTATATTCAGCGCCAAGGCCAAGAGGACTGCGGACAAGCGAAGCTTGAGTTATAAAAAATACCGAGTCCGTAAGGGCTCGGTAGTTTATTAGAGGTAAAAACCTCCGGCTTTAGCCGGAGTGTACGTTTGAAGCCAAGGCCGTATAATAAAGCCGTCCGGCAGGACGGCTTTAGTAAT
>PFAQ01000009.1:168-4854 GCA_002778645.1 Candidatus Falkowbacteria bacterium CG10_big_fil_rev_8_21_14_0_10_39_9 | reverse complement strand
TTCTGATATTAATGTGATTGACAATGTGACCAAGAATATTTTGGAACATTTAAATGATATTGTCATTTTTCCCCCGAAGCATTTTGTTTCCACTAAACCCCAAATTGAAAGTGCCATCAAAAGTATCCAGGCGGAACTCAAAGAGCGCTTAGAATATTTTAATGCCAACAAATTATATCTAGAAGCGGAGCGACTAGAGCGGCGGACGCGCTATGATATGGAAATGCTCCGGAGTATCGGCTATTGTCATGGGATTGAAAACTATTCCCGCCATTTAACCGGCAAGCTGAGCGGTGAAGCCCCAGATTCTTTGCTGGCCTATTTACCTTGGAAGGACGGCAAGCCAGATTTTTTGACAATTATCGACGAGAGTCATATTTCGGTGCCACAGATTAGGGGGATGTATGCCGGCGACAGATCGCGCAAAGAAACGCTTATTAAATATGGTTGGAGACTACCATCAGCTTTAGATAATCGGCCACTTCGTTTCCCAGAATTCAAAGAGCGCGTCGGTCGCGTGGTCTTTACCACGGCCACTCCAGGTGAATTTGAAAAAGAGAATTCCAAACAGATTGCCGAGCAGGTCATTCGCCCGACTGGTTTAGTTGATCCCGAAATTGAGATTCGACCGGTGTTTGACAAGACCAAAAATTATAGCCAAATCAATGATATTATGGCTGAAATTACGGTCTTAGCTCAAAAAGGCGAACGAGTCATCGTCAACACCTTGACCAAAAAACAAGCCGAAGATCTAGATTCCTTTTTACGCAGCAAGGGGCTCAAGAGTAATTATCTCCATTCGGATATCAAGACTTTCGAGCGGACCGAAATTTTGAAAGACTTTCGTTTAGGTAAGTTTGATGTCCTAATTGGCGTCAATTTGCTGCGCGAAGGTTTGGATTTACCGGAGGTTACCTTGGTAGCAATTCTGGATGCTGACCGCGAAGGATTTTTGCGGAGTGAAACATCCCTGATGCAGACTATGGGGCGAGCAGCGCGAAATGTCAGCGGCAAAATTATCTTATATGCTGACCGGGAAACTGACTCTATGAAGAAGGCAATGGCTGAAGTGGCTCGTCGGCGGGTGAAGCAAGTAGCTTACAACAAGAAGTATCATATTACTCCCAAAACTATTATCAAAAAAATTGAAGATCTGTTGGAGATCTCCACGGAAAACAAATAAATTTATGTTAAACATTTACATTGTGCGTCATGGTCAAGATGAAGATAATGCTAAGTTGATTCTAAACGGTCATCGGGATAAATCTTTGACCACTTTAGGTAAAAAACAAGCCCAGGAACTAGCCCACACTTCAAAGAAACTAAAAGTTGATTTTAGTGCGGCTTACGCCTCACCTTTAAAACGAGCTCAGGAGACTGCTACTGTTATTACTAAAGAATTAAAATTGAAGAAGGCTAAAGTTTTGGCTGGTTTAATAGAGCGAGATTTTGGGATTATGACTGGCAAACCCTATTCCGATATCATTCCTTTATGTGCCCCTAGATTAGTGTTAACAGCGGGGGTAAATTATTTTTTAAATCCTTATGGCGCTGAAACTTTTCCGCAGCTTTTAATTAGAGCCAAAAAAGTTCTGGCAGAGATTAAAAAAAGTTATAAGTCTGGCAATATTTTGCTCGTGACTCATGGCGATATGGGAAAGATGTTGTTTGCGGCTTATTATCATTTAGATTGGTTAAAGGCTATTAAGATGTTCTATCTTAAAAATAGTGACGCCTTATTATTATCTCCCGGCTTAAATCCCAAACAAGCTTATATTGCTAAATAACATGGAAGAAAAAATTATCATCCGGGGTGCCCGGATGCACAACCTAAAAAATATCAGCCTGGAAATACCCCATAATAAATTGACGGTGATTACGGGTGTTTCTGGCTCGGGCAAATCGACCTTGGCTTTTGATACTATTTTTGCCGAAGGTCAAAGACAATACGTCGAATCCCTGTCGCCCTATATGCGTCAATTTTTGGGTCAGAAAAAAGCGCCAGAAGTAGATGAGATTATTGGACTAGCTCCGGCCATCTCTATCGATCAGAAAGCTCTGTCCCATAATCCACGTTCGACCGTTGGCACCCTGACCGATATTTATGATTATCTGCGGGTGCTCTATGCCCGTTTGGGTGAGGTTTTTTGTCCGGTCTGTGGTATCAAAATTGAGAAGTTATCGCCAGAAGAGATGATTGATATTATTATCTCCCGCGCTAAAGAAGCTAAGGCGGAATACATCACAATCTTAAGTCCAGTTGTGCTGGATCGTAAAGGCGAATACTATCAATTATTGTATGACTATCTGAGCCTGGGATATGCTGCGGCCCGAATCGATGGTCAAATGCATTCGCTCCGGGAACAGGTAAAATTAACGGCAGGAAAGAAGCATAATATTGAAATTGTGATCGACAAGATTATGTTGAGCGATGAGACCCGCTTATTTGAAGCCGTGGAAAATTCTTTGGCTTATAGCCAAGGTTTGGTGATTGCTCAATCTGGTGGCAAAGAATATTTACTATCATCCAATTGGACTTGTCCTAACGACAGTTTTGCTTTTCCAGAAGTAGAACCTCGCTTATTTTCTTTCAACTCGCCTCATGGCGCTTGTGATTCTTGTTCTGGTTTGGGAAAAATTGGATTTGAAGCGGATGATATTTGTCCCAAATGTAATGGGGCGCGACTGAAACCGGAGGCACTGGCTGTCCGGATTAATGGCAAAAATATCGCTGAAGTGACTCATTTGAGTGTCGATAAGGCTTATAGTTTTTTTGTGGAATATAAAGAAAAGATGACGGTGCGCCAATTGATTATCGCTGAGGCCGTAGTTAATCAGATTATCAACCGACTGCAGTTTATGTTGCGCGTCGGTTTGAACTATCTCTCCATTGATCGCGAAGCGGAAACTCTTTTCGGTGGTGAGGCCCAACGGATTCGCTTGTCCTCTCAAATTGGTTCGCAATTATCGCGCACGCTCTATGTTCTCGACGAACCAACCATTGGTCTCCACGAACGCGACACCGACCGGTTGATTGATACTTTGAAGGCCCTGCGAGACAAAAACAATACGGTGATTATTGTCGAGCATGACGAAAGCACTATTCTAGAATCAGACTATTTAATTGATATGGGTCCTAAGGCTGGTGTTCACGGGGGAGAGATAGTGGCCATTGGTGATACCTTGGAATTATTGGGCGACAAAGAAACTAAATTCAAAGAATCTTTGACACTAAAATATCTAAATGGGAAGAAAGAAATTGCTGTGCCCGCTAAAAGACGCCATCAGAATCACGGGGAACTGAAAATCATTGGTGCTCGAGCTAATAATCTGCAGAATATTAACGCTACCATTCCACTGGGAAGATTGGTGGGTATTACCGGTGTTTCCGGTTCTGGTAAATCTTCGCTTTTATATGACGTTATCTATCGCAATATTACTCGAATCAAAAATCAGCGCGGTCGACCACAACTGGAAGGTGTGACCGATATCAAGGGCACGGAATATATCAACAAGATTATTGTCATTGATCAATCGCCGATTGGACGAACTCCAAGATCTAATCCAGCGACCTATACTGGCATCTTTACTCCAATCAGAGATTTCTTTGCCGATCTGCCAGCCTCCAAAGAACGAGCCTATACTTTATCCCGTTTTTCCTTTAATCGTCCGGGTGGTCGCTGTGAGGCCTGTGAAGGAGCGGGATTCAATATGATTGAAATGCATTTTTTGCCACCAGTTATGGTGGAGTGTGAGGTCTGTCATGGCAAGCGCTTTAACCGTGAAACTTTGCAAGTGAAATACAAGAACATGAACATTGCTGATGTGCTCGATCTGACTGTTTCAGAGGCCATGGATTTCTTTGCGGAAAATTATTATATCGCTGATAAGCTGAAGGTGTTAATTAGTGTCGGTTTGGGTTATCTAAAATTGGGTCAGTCAGCTACCACCTTGTCGGGTGGAGAAGCCCAGCGGATCAAGATTGCCAAAGAGCTGACCCATACTTTGGGTCAAAAAACTCTGTACCTTTTGGACGAGCCAACGACTGGTTTGCATTATCATGATATTGAATTACTTTTGGATGTTCTTAACAAGCTAGTGGACAAGGGCAATTCCGCTTTTATCATTGAGCATAATTTACATATGATCAAGTCAATGGATTACGTGCTTGATCTCGGACCAGAAGGCGGTGACGGGGGCGGGAAGTTGATGGCTTATGGTGAGCCGGAAGATATCGTTCGTGATGATGATAGTGTCACCGGAGTTTATTTAAAACCATATTTACAGAAGAAGTAATTGGGAAATAAAAAAAGTCCCCTGGTTTTAGGCAGAGGACAAGATTGGGGGATTTTTTATCATTTAGTCAGGAGTTTAATTTTTCGGAGTAAAAATGCGCTCGGCATGATTTACTAGGCTAATAATTTCGTGACTATCTATGATTTCTGATCCCATTCTCTTTTTTGAGATTTTGTTTTCTTCTCGGAATATAGACTTACTTAGATGTTTCAGTTCGGTCCTAAAGCGAGAAGATGTCATAATAAAACAAAGAACATTTAAATTCTATTATTTGTTTATAATCTTGTCAAGAGAGATTTATTTATAAAAAAAGCCCCCTAAGTTTTTAATTTAGAGGGCAAACTGAGCATTGTTTTATTTTGTAGATTTATTTTTACTGTTAGACTTTTT
>PFAQ01000009.1:0-147 GCA_002778645.1 Candidatus Falkowbacteria bacterium CG10_big_fil_rev_8_21_14_0_10_39_9 | reverse complement strand
AAAAAGTTAATGGAGCTAACAGGGGAGAAATAATTTTTGTTTAATGTGGCTCAGTTTTTTATCCACTTAATCTTCATCCGTGGATTATGCAATGCCTTTTCAGGATTTTTTGTAGGCCCTTGTACTTCGGGCTAGAATCGTTAGAAG
>PFAQ01000005.1 GCA_002778645.1 Candidatus Falkowbacteria bacterium CG10_big_fil_rev_8_21_14_0_10_39_9 | reverse complement strand
TTAGGTGACCAACTAGAATAAAAATAAGCAATAAGCCCAGAATAGAAATTGGTGGTAGGCCTTGGTAGGTGCCCTGATATTTTAGTTTATCGATCAGTAAAATTAAGCCGGCACTAGCGCTTAAAATAATTGAGCCACGGTTTAATTGTTTTAAAATTGATTCTCGTCTTGATTCGTTCTCCGACATAATTTATTGGCGCCAAGGAATACCGGCCAGAAAAAATATCTTTTCTAAATATTCTTTTGATCGCCGTGATTTATCTTTAAGAATTGATTCTATTAAGTGGCTCATAAAATTAAAGTTTATTTATTATCTAAAAGGAAGAGCCGACCTTGATAAAACTCTTCCAGTATAACACATTTTCATTAAATATTGGATGACAGGATATAATATTTGGCGGCAGCGATTTCAATGATTGTTTCTTGGTAACCCAACTGTTTGAAATTGGTAAAAAGAGGGTAGCTATAGTTAAAATGGAGATTTTTTTCTAAATAAGTGGCCGCTAGCTTAATATTAGCTGGAGTTTCGGAATAAATGGGCCCAATAATTAAGCGCCCAGTTAAGTGGAGTTTAATATCTAAAAGTAGTTTGATTGAGGTTCTTTTATCGAGTAATCCCCAAAAATTATTAATAATAACATTGTCGATACTGATTAGTTTTTGAAAATCATAATTCTGGATTTTATCTAAGATTAGATAGACTTGTTGATGGTGACTTAATCTTTTTCGGGAGAGACGAACCATGGCTCGACTATGATCCAGACCATAAATTGGTCCAAATCCGGCTCGAGCTAAATGATTTATTAGATTCCCAGCGCCACAAGCAATTTCTAAAATTGATCCGGGAATTAGATGTTCAACTAAAACTGTGCTGAGATGGCTGTAGTCAGTATTTTGCCAAATAGCCTGAGCGCTGGTCAGATGGGTATAGAGTTCGGCGCTGGAATTTATTCTGCCCGATAAAATTGGTTCGTATAAACCCCTCTTCTTGAAAGAGTTTAAGATGTTCTCTGGAATAAAAGAAAAAATAGTATCTAAGGCTTCGTAGGCGTTCATATTTAATTTTATTATTTTTAAATTAACCAGGAATTATTCCTGGTTTGGTTCTACCTGATTAGGTAGAAGTCTGTCTTCCGGTTCGAATCGTCCGAAAGCCAGAGGGTGGAAAAAAGGACAAGTTTTTCTTTTTTTGGAACATAATTTTTGAGTTCCAATCACGCCCAGAAAAATTTGTTCTGAGCAGGATCCTTCGATGGCCGTTTTTAGGCAAGGATGTTCCTGACAATAATTTTTCATAATTGAATCTTTTTGATTTTACGGTTTTATTATAACTCAGTCTGGTTAAAGCTGGTTTAAAGTAGTTTTAAATATAATCTGGATGAGGGAAATATTATTTTAGTTGGTTTTGTTAGTAATTTTGACTGCTATTTGATTTTTAACCCCAATTATTCTAAAGTATTATTAATATGAGTGAACAAGACCATCTTTTAACTAAAAGAAAACGCGGTCAAAACCCCTTTGTTATCAGGGAGGGTAAGTTTAAGCAATCTTCTTTGGAGGACTCTTTCTATCATCTGGATTGGGCCGAGGAATCCTTCTTGTCCGGCAATAATGACAAGGAAATGATGCGCCGCACCTTTGATTTAAGTAAGTTAAAATATATCACAGGGTTTTTGTTGTTGGCTTTGACTATTATTTTGGTGCGCGTTTTTTGGTTACAAATAATCAAGGGCGAGTATTATTATTCCATGGCTGAAGGTAATCGCCTGAAGGTGGTGAGCATCGAGCCGAAGCGCGGAATTATTTATGATAGCAAGGATCGTCCCCTGGTAACCAACGAAGCTAATTTTATTTTATATTTAGTTCCCAATGACTTGCCCCACAATGAATTGGAGCGGGATAATGTTTTACGTCGGATCAGTAGTATTTTATATAAAGGAACTATTAAAAGTAAATCTCAGGTTGGTCAAATAGAATTAATTTCTGATAGCCCATCGTTTTATGATTTGAAAAGTAAAATAGAGAAGATTAAAATAAATTCACTAGAAGCCTACCAACCTTTGTTCATTGTTGATAATTTGGAGTACCAAATTGCTATGGATCTTTATTTGGAGGCTGATAAAATTCCTGGTGTTTTTATTTCCAATAAGATTAGACGTAATTATGTGACGGCCGCTACTTCGACAGCTAACGTTAAACCATTGGGGGTTAGTAGTTTGGCTCACATTTTAGGTTATACTGGAAAGATTAATGAAAAGGAATTAGCCAAGGAGGATAATGATTATTCCCTGATTGATTATTTGGGTAAAACTGGAATTGAATATAGTTATGAAACTAGATTAAAAGGTAAAAAAGGAAATAAAAATATTGAAGTTGATGCTCTGGGTAAAGAGAAAAAAATTGTCAGCCAAACCGCTCCGGAAGATGGTCAGAATTTGGTTTTGGGAATTGATTATGATTTACAAAAAAAGGTAGAAGATATTTTGAGAACTAATTTGGGCAAACTTGGGCTCAAGAAGGCTTCGGTCGTTATTATTGATCCGAGAAATGGTGAAATTCTGTCGTTGGTAGGTTGGCCGACCTATAATAATAATGTTTTTGCTCGAGGAGTAAAAGCCAGTGAATATAGTGCTTTTTTGACTGATCCTAGTCGTCCCTTGTTTAACCGAGCTATTTCTGGTGAGTTTCCGATTGGTTCCACCTTTAAACCAATTATGTCTTTAGCTGCACTCCAGGAGAAAATTATTACGGAAAATACTACTTTTATGAGCACTGGAGGTTTGCAGGTCGGTCAATGGTCTTTCCCTGATTGGAAGGCTGGGGGGCATGGTTTAACTAATGTCAAAAAAGCTCTGGCCGAATCGGTTAACACCTTCTTCTATTATATCGGTGGCGGCTTTGGTGATTTCAAGGGTCTAGGAATTGAGCGGATCGTTAAATATGCAGCTTTGTTTGGACTAGATAAAGTTACCGGGATTGATTTGCCCAATGAGTCTAGCGGTTTTTTGCCTTCAGCTAAGTGGAAGGAAGACACAAAAAATGAAGTATGGTATATTGGAGATACCTATCATGCCTCTATCGGTCAAGGTGATATTACAGCTACGCCGCTTCAAGTGGCCAACTTCACGGCGGCGATTGCCAACGGCGGCACCTTGTATGAACCGCATGTAGTCAAGAAAATTCTGGATCATAATAATAATTTAATTGAAGAAGTTAAACCTAAAGTTATTCGCGCCAATTTTATCGATCCAGCTAATATCAAAACTGTGCAGGCCGGTATGCGTCAGACAATTACCGATGGTAGTGGCCGTAATTTAAATTCTTTATCAGTCGCTGTGGCCGGTAAAACCGGTACGGCCCAATGGTCTAGCACTCGGTCACCTCAAGCTTGGTTTATTGGTTACGCTCCTTATAATAATCCGGAACTAGCCATTACTGTCTTAGTGGAAGAGGGTGGTGAGGGTAGTAGTGTGGCAGTGCCCATTGCTAAAGATATCTTACAATATTATTTTGTCGATAGTAAAAAGACTAATTAGACTTTATGAAAGTTTTGAAAATAATTCTAAAAATAATTGTTTACGTTTTCGCCGTGGTTGGTTTTATTCTAACCGCTGGTTTTTTTGCGGTGAAATTCAATCTAACGACAGTCGTAGCTGTAGTTGATAAGAATAATGATAAGTATCAAGAAGCCTCTTTGAAGTTTTCTGAGATAGAAGAATATCAACTGGCCACTAGCAGTGTTTGCAGTACCTCCACTTTAGCCATTGATGATCTAGAACGACAAATCGTCGATCTCAATAACACTTCCCAGCAATTAAGTGGTCTGAAACTGCGGAAATTAAGGAATTTATGTAAAATATCCGTGATTGGTGAGGTCGCCCCGGTAAACGCTAAGAACATTTTAGAGGTTTATAAAAAGAATGCTTCGGAGTGGTTGTTTAATCAAATGGTTTTGGCTGTTTCACTGCGCCTGGAAAATAATGCTGATTGGCAAAGTCGACTAAATGATTGTGATACGGCCGAGTCAATTTCTTTGTCGGAGTCGGAGATTATTAAAAAGTATGAGACGGCTACTGGACAAAATATTTTTCCGTGGTCTAATACCGAATCTTGGTCAGTGGTCGAGCGCGCTGTTTTGAAGGATGAGGCAGTGATTAAAAAAGTGGCCGCAGAATTAAAAGTTGATTCTCGCACTATCGTTTCCATTTTAATTGTCGAACAACTGCGGCTTTATAACACTCAACGAGAATATTTTGAAAAGTTTTTTAAACCACTAGAAATTTTAGCTAATGCCAATAAAATGGCCTGGGGAGTGATGGCTATTAAAGAAATGACCGCGATTGATGTTGAAGCTAATTTGAAGAATGCTAATTCGGCGTTTTATGTTGGCGCTGAATTCCGGCATTTATTAGATTTTAAGACTAATGATATTGCGCGAGAAAGATATGATCGCCTAACTAATAGTCGGGATCATTATTATTCCTATCTTTACGGTGGTTTGTTGGTTAAGGAGTTGACTGCTCAGTGGGAGAAGTCCGGCTATAATATTGCCCGCCGACCAGAGCTAATCTCAACTTTATTTAATATCGGTTTTACTCGATCTAAGCCTAAGGATAATCCTCAGGTGGGCGGCTCCATTATTAATATTAGTGGTGCTGATTATACTTTTGGCTCCCTGTCGCACGAATTCTATTATTCCGGTTTATTACCCCAATTTGGGTATTAGTGGAAATCTTAACGGGAAATTATTAATTAGCACTCTCTTGACAGGAGTGCTAATTTTGCTATAATATTATAGCAGATAAATATTATGGCTATTTCTCAGCGCAAACAACTAATCATTCGCACTATTATTAAGGAATATATTAAAACGGCGCAACCGGTATCTTCTGGTATTCTAGTGGACAAATATAAATTAGATATTTCTCCGGCTACGGTCCGTAATGAGA
>PFAQ01000046.1:1900-6302 GCA_002778645.1 Candidatus Falkowbacteria bacterium CG10_big_fil_rev_8_21_14_0_10_39_9 | reverse complement strand
GGGGACCGAAAAGACGGAGTTTTCCACGGTGGCTGGTATTCCCAAGGCGATTGAATCGACTAATTCTTTGCTAAATAGCTTCCCAGATGATAGTATCAAAATTGTCGGGGGCAAGACTGGTCATACAGAATTGGCGGGTTATTGTTTTGTGGCTAAATTTATCGATGCCAATCAACATGAGATAATCTCGGTGGTGCTCGACACCCCCAGCGAGGCTGAACGTTTCAAGCAAACGGCTCGATTGGTCCGTTGGATCTATGATAGCTATGAATGGTAATTTTATGAAAATATTTTTAAATTTTTTAACTAAATCAAGAAACTTTGTGGCATATCGTTATCCGCACTTATCCGCGCCACTTTTGCGGCATAAGTCGATTATTAAGTTTCTAATGTCTGGTGCAATGGCGGGGGTGGTAGATTTGTCGGTGTTATTTGTTCTGCATGGATTATTGAATGTCTCGGTGGTGATAGCGACCAGTGCGGCCTATATTGCTTCTTTCTGGATTAGTTTTTATCTCCAGAAATTTTGGATTTTTTGTAATCATAACCAGAAACAGCTTTATCATCAGTTAGTTCTTTATTTCTTATTTGCCTTTATCAATTTAAACTTAAACGGTTATCTCATGCACGTTCTGGTTAATCGTTATCAGGTGTGGTACTTGGGGGCCCAGATTATAGTTAGTCTGGCGATTGGCTTTGATAGCTTTTTGCTCTACAAGTTTATCGTCTTTAGAAAACATCATGAGGATGAACAATAATTAGTCATTATGAAATTAACAATCAGGGAAGAACAATTAAATGAGGCACCAGAAAGCTTTTTGCATCACAGCGGCTGGGCCTTGATTCATGATAGAAGGCGAGATGTTAGTAGCTTTGTTAAACGTCTCGGTTCCGGTTTTTATCCTCGGCTGCATTTATATGTTGATTCCCAAAATGGTCTGGTAACTTTCAATATGCATTTAGATCAGAAAGAGACTAGTTATGAGGGCGGACATATGCATAGCGCTGAATATGATAATGAGTTGGTGGTTGGCGAAATAGCGGCCATCAAGGCGTCTCTGGGTATTGATTCTGGTGCTACTAAAACTCAAACACCGGTAACGACTCCGGACTCTAGTGTGAGTATTTCCAAACCACAATATAATCAAAGTAATTTTGCGGCCGATTTAGCAGAGCTCAAAAGCGTCAAACCAAAAACTTTTTGGCAGCGATTATTAGGACTATAATATTATAATATATGAATCCTTCCGAGGAGATAAAATCAAAATTAGATATTACGGAAGTCCTGGGAGAATATATCTCACTTCGACCCGCTGGTGGTAACCTGCGGGCTGTTTGTCCGTTTCATCAAGAAAAGACTCCTTCTTTTATGGTTTCTCCGGAGAAGCAGATTTGGCATTGCTTTGGTTGTGGTCGAGGCGGTGACATTTTTGGCTTTGTGATGGAAATGGAAGGCCTCAACTTCAGCGAGGCGCTGCGCCTCTTAGCTCCGAAGGCGGGAGTGACATTGAAGCGGGAAGACATGGAGGAAAGTTCTAAGCGCAGTCGACTGTTAGAGGTGGTGGAATTAGCTCGAGATTATTATCACCTCCAGTTATTCAAAAATGAATCTATTAAAAAATATCTCAAAGATCGTGGCCTCAATGAAGAAACGGTGCGGAGCTTCAAGATTGGCTATAGCCCGGAAAGTTGGGATGATGTTATCACTCTCTTAAAACAAAAAAAATATACTGATGAAGAAATTTTTCTGGCTGGACTCAGCGCCAAAAAAGAGGGCACTGCTAAATACTATAATCGTTTTCGGGATCGCATTATGTTTCCGATTAATGATGTCTCTGGCCAACCAATTGGTTTTTCGGCGCGGGTTAATCCGGCCAACACTAATCCGGAGTTAGAAAAGATGGGGAAGTATATCAATAGTCCTCGAACTAATATCTATGACAAGGGCCGCGTGCTGTTTGCTCTGGATAAAGCTAAGCAAGCTATCAAGAGCGAAAATTTAGCGGTAATTGTTGAAGGTCAAATGGATGCTATTTCTTCCCATCAACATGGTTTCAAAAATACAGTGGCTTCTTCCGGTACTGCTTTGACCGCCGAACAAATCAAGCTCATTAAACGCTATACTAACAACGTGGCGCTAGCTTTTGATGCTGATAATGCTGGTCAGATTGCGGCTGATCGCGGTATCAAAGAAGCCATGGCGGCGGAACTGGATATCAAGGTGATAATTATTCCTGGCGGCAAAGACCCCGATGAAGCGCTCCGGCAGAATCCAGCAAAGTGGGCGGAGGCGATAAAATCAGCGCGACCGATGATGGAATATTATTTTGACAAAGTTTTGAAAGAAGCTGATTTGTCTCAATCCACTGGTAAGAAATTGGTGGCTAAGAAGATTTTGGAGATGATTAATAAGTTCAGCAACAAGATTGAAATAGACCATTGGCTCAGACGGCTCAGCAACAAGATCAATATCAGTGAAGAAGTCCTCCGGGAAACGATTAACTCCATTAGAAAGCCAGTAGAGGTTAAATATACTAAGAAGGTTAGCTTGCCCGATCGAATTGATATCAGTCAGAGCCGGGAAGACAAGCTCTCTGGCTTGCTTCTGTCTCTAATCTTGAAGTTCCCTGATTTCACTGAATATGTGGTTAATAACCTCTCGGCCGAGCATTTAGACGGCCCCCACTACCGACCGTTTTACAATCAGTTAATAATCTATTATAATACTAATAAGGCCTTAGATTATCATAGTTTCAGAGGCCATTTAGAATCTCAAGATCCGGCTCTAGCGTCCCAGCTTGATACCTTGTCGCTTCTAGCAGATAAGGACTTCGCCGAGATAGATTTAGCGTTGGTTAAAGGCGAAATTATCAAAACTATTTTAGCTTTGAAAAAATCCAGTCTCAAAAATCGCATGGCGGAAATTGAGAAACAAATTGCTCAAGCGGAAAATAATAATGATAGTCAAAAAAGTAGCGATCTGATGTCGGAACTTAAACTCCTCTCGGAGGAGTCCAAAGAATTGGATATCTAATCATATGAAAGTTAAAAAATCTAAAAAAGTCAGTGCCACAAAGAAGGCGCCGCAGAAATTAAAAAAACCCATTATGAAAGCTAAGACAGCCAAGGCGTCAGTTGTGTCCAAAAAAAATATTCATCCCAAAACTAGCTCGGTTAAAACCAAACCGGTGTTTAAGGTTAAAGAAGTGGTTAAAGAAAAGCGTGAAGTAGTTAAACCTTCCGAAGAAAAGATAATGGCTATTATCAATAAGGGTCGGACTCGAGGCTTTGTGACTGAAACCGAACTATTATATTTATTCCCTGAACTGGAAGAATATGTCTATGACTATGATATCTTCTTAGGTCGACTGCAAGAGGCTGGTGTTAAAATGATTGAGGATAATGGCGGTATCTTGGGACGCAAAGATGACATTGTGGCCACAGCTAAGGGTCGCGGCGGTAGCATGGGCATCGATTTAGCTAAATTGAGTGCTGATTCCATTCAGATGTATCTGAAGGAGATTGGTAAAATTCCCTTGTTGAGTGGTGATGAAGAAGTGGAGCTATCTAAACGGAAAGAGAAGGGTGACAAGGAAGCTGAAAGAAAGATTATTGAAGCTAATTTGAGATTAGTGGTTTCCATTGCTAAGAAGTTTGCTAGTGCTAAGGGGCTGAGCCTCTTAGATTTGATTCAGGAGGGCAATATTGGCCTGTTTAGAGCTGTAGAGAAGTTTGAGTATAAGAAGGGCTTTAAGTTCTCAACCTATGCCACCTGGTGGATTAGGCAGGCAATTACTCGGGCTTTGGCCGACCAGTCTAGAACCATTCGGATTCCAGTTCATATGGTGGAAACTATCAATAAATTTCAACAGGTCCAACGCTTCTTGATTCAAGAATTGGGTCGAGAACCATTGGCAGAGGAGATATCAGCTGAGATGGGAGAGGATTTAGAGAAGGTCAGATATATCATCAAGATTTCCCAGGATACTATATCACTGGAAACTACCATTGGTGACGATGAAGATAACTCCACTTTGGAAGATTTTATTGAGGACGTCAAGAATGAAACACCGGACCGTGTGGCTGCCTTGCAGTTACTGCGGGATTACGTCAAGGCCATTATCATTAACCTGTCACCAAGAGAACAGAAGATATTGGAAATGAGATTTGGTTTGGTTGATGGCGTGGCTCATACTTTGGAAGAGGTGGGGCAGGAATTTGAGGTCACCCGTGAACGTATCAGACAAATTGAAGCTAAAGCTCTGGAAAAGATCAGAAAATTCAAGGGACTGGAAAAATTGAGAGATTACTAGACAAAATACCCTAAAACGTGGGTTGACAAGACCCTAGTTTTTGCGATATTATACCTTTGTTGTTAGAACAACTTAATATTCCCGGGTAG
>PFAQ01000046.1:1371-1892 GCA_002778645.1 Candidatus Falkowbacteria bacterium CG10_big_fil_rev_8_21_14_0_10_39_9 | reverse complement strand
GCTGTAGAATGATGCAGCTCCCTTGAGTAATCAAGAGATGAAGAACAAGGTGAATTGCTGGAAGCCTAAAGCCACTTAATTGAAGCTATGGTAATCAGCAGCCAAGCCCTGAGGGTCAGGGAAGGTTCAGAGACTATCTCGAAAGAGAGTACTTCTTTATTCGGTTTAACTGAATAAGGCGGGAAGCGCCTTGCATCCTAATTAGGGATGATGATATAGTCCACCCCTTATGGAAACATTTGGATAAGTGTAACCAATTGGTCGTCGGTTCGAATCCGACCCCGGGAGCAACAATAAAGACCCCATTAATACTGGGGTTTTTATTATACCCCAATAGGAGTTAGGACTAGTTTTAATAAAATGATATAATTATTATTATAAACATTATCTATAAATTTATGAAGCAAAAATTTGTCTTATCTGTGTTAAATATTTTAATGCTGTGCGTGGTTATCGCTGCGGTTAGTATATTTTTTGTTAATAAGGCCGAATGGATGGGTTTGGTGTTAATTATTCTGGCG
>PFAQ01000046.1:0-1329 GCA_002778645.1 Candidatus Falkowbacteria bacterium CG10_big_fil_rev_8_21_14_0_10_39_9 | reverse complement strand
CCTGAAAATACTGAACTGTTATTTGGCAAATTATTTGGAAAAATTTTTAATGAAATTTAAAGTATATTTTTTCGGCGACTGTAATTTAATACTGGTATGCGGCCGCTTGTTGTTGTAATAGCTGATTTTGGTGGAAATCAGTTTTTTTAGTTTAGCGAATGTTTCCATTTCTAAAAATTCATCTCGATTTTCGTCCTTAAGCCGACCGAAAAATGATTCTTGCCCCGGGTTTTCCGTAGGTGTGCCCGGCGTCGAATACGATAGAACTAGATTGCTTTTTAATACTTCCTCCACATATTCATAGCTCGTAAATTGCGACCCCTGATCCGAATGACATAATAGTTCATTCGGTATTTTTTTAATCAATTTTTTGATAGTTACCAGCGCTTGCCGGAATGATCTGATGACTAATTCGGCCTCCATGGTTTCGCCGACCGCATAGCCATAGACCATTTGCCCCAAAACATCCTTGTGGACCACCAGATAAGCTTTGCTTTGCCCGTGGTTGTAGATGATTTCGGTAATATCCGAAGTCAGAGCTTGAAACGGAACCACAATTTTAGTCCTAATCATTAAATTAACTCGATCCGCCAAGGCTTCAATAATTTCCTTAATGACGCTCTTTTTCGATGGGCGCAACTTTCTTCTTAGCCCCAGACTCCATAGTTTTAACAATCTTCCCAGGGCATCACGACCAATCTCTATTCCATATTTATCCTCCAGAGCTTGTTTTATCCGTTTGACGCCGTAGGCGCTATTATCGATAATTATCTTTTTAACCTTGGTTTTAATGTGCTCAAATTTATCGGTAAATCTTTCACTGGGATGTTTATGCTCATAGTAGGTGTTTTTAGATATTCCGCAGAGAGAACAAATACGGTTAATGCTGAATAGACCGGTTAAAACCTGGGCGCGGGCAAACTCTATGATGACATGTTTCGATATGAGTAAAAATTGGAAAAATTTTTTAACAAATTTAACCCCACTTCCTTCTTACCGAGCATTTGCTCTAGCCTGGCCACTTTAGTTTTTAATTCGCCGACAACTTGGTCGGGGGTGGTTTCAAAAACCTGGGGACCTCGCTCTATGAGCTGATCGCGCCAAAGATAGAGCAGGTTAGCATTCAAATCATACTTTCTGGCGATATCGGCGACGTTACCTCGAAGAGCATCTAGAGCGCGATCGAGTTTAAACTGAGCCGTATAGCTTTTTTTCTTACGTGAACCGATTTTAACTTCTAATTTTTCGTTAGACATATATTTATTGATTGATATTATGAATTTACAATAACATATCGACTGTAAATTGAGAATATCAGGCATTAATTTT
>PFAQ01000055.1 GCA_002778645.1 Candidatus Falkowbacteria bacterium CG10_big_fil_rev_8_21_14_0_10_39_9 | reverse complement strand
CCAAATTAATTTGGGTCTTTATTTTGTAAAGCTTCTTTTAAGTCATCATCTAAATTAGCCAAGTCCCCATAGAGTCCAAAGGCCCATTCTTTAATAGCCTCCCGCTCTAATGAGGAATTAGTGGGTAAATCTCCCAACAAGAAATTCTTCTGATCAAATTTAATATAGTCTCTTTTGTTTAAAGCTTCCCGCAACTCACTGTCTGATAAATTCTTCCGATCCGGCATTTGACGCTCGGCTCCAAACCTAGAATTGAAATCAAAATCAGCATTAAAATTGATATTTACCAATCTAACAAAAATCTTCAAATCGGAAATCAGCCGATTATGAATAATCCGTCTCTCACTATCAACATTTTTCAGATTACTGGCATATTCCTCGGAATCCTTAGTATCGTTTTGGCTATTATAAATAATATTAAAACTATTAACGACAGTGACATACCGCTGAACATCGTCTAAAATCTGGCGCAAAAAACCCAAAACTATTTTCCGACGTTCGGCTAAAACTTTATTTTCCGGATCATGTGAAGAAAACTCTGGTTTTAAGCGAATATCAGTCAGGGCTTCAATCACTTCACGATAATTAGCCGCAAGGGGACCCAGTTTTTCGATTTTCTTTTTAGACTCTCGGCGCTCAATTGATTTTAAATCAGCTGGTTTTTCCCCCTGGATTGATTCTTTAGTCGCTTTATCAAGAGGCAGATTATAAACATCTGGATTCTTATTCATATCACGAAAAAGAGGGATATCATCAATATAACTCATATCTTTTGAATTTAATAAAGCCTTAGGCCACTATTATAACACACTCTTAGGGTCGGCGACCAGTGCTCTTAGAGAAATTCTTGAAGCCGCTACTGCGAGCGCCGCCGCTCTTCCCCTTAAAGCCACCACCGTGGCTAAAACTACTCTTGCC
The DNA here is from genome assembly GCA_002778645.1 of Candidatus Falkowbacteria bacterium CG10_big_fil_rev_8_21_14_0_10_39_9. Taxonomy (GTDB): domain Bacteria; phylum Patescibacteriota; class Patescibacteriia; order Patescibacteriales; family UBA12465; genus CG1-02-41-21. The sequence goes on along the minus strand of PFAQ01000055.1, from coordinate 4,078 downwards.
TTTAAAACTACTGACGGTGCCAGAGCCGCCAAAACGACTAGCTGGTTTATAACTAGAAACACCAGAACTAGATGTGGCCGGTCGAGTGCTAGTCTTGCCAAAACTGGTACTAGCGGCTGGTTTATCACTGCCAAAACTACTGCTAGAACCAAAGCGACTAGCCGGTCTCGAACTAAACCCACTCGGGCGACTAGTTGATCCAAAACCGCCAGAACGACCGCTGGGTCGATTATTACGATTAAAGCTAGTGCGGCGGCCGGAGCTAGAATGAGACGAAAAAACTGAAGTTGATTTATCTAACTCAGCAAATTTAGTTAAATTAAAAGTTTGATTAATTACTCTTTCGATACTTCTGATGTCTTTTAATTGGTCGGGAGTTGCAAAAGAAATTGCTTTGCCGGTTAAGCCGGCTCGGCCAGTTCGACCAATGCGATGCACATAATCATCAGCATTGTCCGGTAAATTATAGTTAACTACCAATTCAATACCGGAAACATCAATGCCCCGAGCGGCAATATCAGTCGCCACTAAAATTCGGCTCTTCTTCGATTTGAAATCAGCCATAGCCAGACGGCGCCGACCAAAAGATAAATTAGAATGAATTTCTACTGCCTGCTGATGAATGGCTATTAAGCTTTTAGCTAAATTAGCCGCACCGTGTTTAGTCCGGGTAAAAATTAAAACTGAACCTTGATAAACCTTCAGAATCTTTTCTAATTGAATAAATTTATCTTCTTTTTTGACAATATACATTTCCTGGTCCACCAACTTAGCGGTAGTACCCGATGGGGCCATTTCAATGTGAATTGGGGTTTTCAGATGCTTAGCGGCTAATTTCACAATAGCTGGTGGCATCGTAGCTGAGAATAACATGGTCTGACGTAATTTAGGGACGGTCAACAACACCTCTTCAATTTGAGGCGCAAAGCCCATATCAAACATCATGTCAGCTTCATCTAATACTAAAATTTTAACATCAGTCAAACTGACGGTCCGCCGTTTAATATGATCAATCAAACGACCAGGAGTCGCTACAATGATATTAGGTCTTCTTTTGAGAGCAAATATTTGATTGGAAATCGCTTGACCACCAATTAAAGCCACAGTTTTTAGACCAAAAGCACCACCAAAGCTGCGTAAGTTTTCCTCAACTTGTAAGGCTAGTTCTCTAGTTGGCAATAATATTAAGCCCTTGCCATTTAAAGACGGCAAACGTTGCACCATGGGAATACCAAAAGCTAATGTTTTGCCAGTGCCAGTTTGAGCGACACCAATTAAATCTTGCCCAGTGATAGCGACTGGAATGGCCTCTCTCTGAATCGGGGTAGGCGTAGTAAACTTCATTTTGCCTAAAACGGTTAAGATTGGCTGATTAATACCTAATTCCGCGAAACTAGGATCTTTATTTTCGATTTCTTCTGCGTTGTTTTTTATCATAAAAAAATTAAGTGACCCGACGTCTGTAGGCCACTTAAATATGACTATAGATTTGGATCTTTGAATAACTTATTAAGGTTATCATAGATACTAACATATGTCAAATATTCTCTAATCTTAGTAAAAAATATTTATTTCGGCTTCTTGATAACCTGTAATACCTTACCACCGACAGAGTAACAATCAGAATCCTCGGCATGAATATAAATAGGAGAGTAGTCCTTAGAAGACTCGGACAAGAGTACTATTTGTTGTCTTTTGTCATCAATAATGATCTTTTTGATATTAGCCACCCCATCAATGATAGACAAAACATAATCACCATTATGGGGATTTTTGTTTTCACTATCAACAATCACAAAATCACCCTGATCAATGCTTTCACCATTAACATTGGCTTTATTCATCGAAAAGCCAGTCGCTCTAATAGCAAAGATATTATTCCGCTTCTTAAGCATAGTCGGAGAGACCTTCAGATAGCCCTCAATATTATCGTCAGCGAACATTCTAGCTTCACCGCAGTTAGCCGTTCCCAAAATCGGTACTGGGATTAAACCACCAGTGGCCTTCTCGACCCGACGGACATCAGAGCCACCGCCCAAGATGTCAACAAAACCTTTCTTCTCGAGTTGAGCTAGATGGTGCTTAACTTTCTGGGGCTGGTTATCCACACCAACGAGCTCTCCTATTTCCCGGAGCGACTTACCCTTCAGACTCATCTTTTTGGACAATTCTAAGAGTTTTTCTTGAATTTGATGCATATTTTTGAGGTTTTAGTTATATAACCATATTATAAAGGATAGTCAAGAATTAGTCAAGCTTTTCTTTGAAGGTGTTGACACTCTTGACAAGCTTTTGGGCGCTTGCTATAATATAGATATAAAAATAAAACATTAAAAAATTAACCAAAAAAATTATGACTAAGCCATCCGAAGTAATCGTCAGCCGCGTGATTTTAACCGGCTCCAAACAAATGGGCATCAGCTTAAAAAGCGATAACAACAACTTCGTCACTCAGGCGAGTGACGGAAAATTCAGTTTAAAGATTTCTTACTTTCAAAGATTATTTTCTGGAAAGAAAAAAGTTTGTTATATTCTACCTAAGGGCGGAGTGCCAATCACCGCTGGACCAGACGTGATAAACAGGATCACAGCCATGGCCAGAATGAAGAAGGCCTATACCCTTAGTATGTAAATAATTAGTCACTTAAAAACACTCCTAGGCCAGGGGTGTTTTTTATTTATTATTTGATTTAAGCTATAATGAAATTATATGAATCAAATACAGAACCACCGATTAATAATTCTCGGGCTCTATATACTGTTAGCCTTAATAGCTGATTGGACGATTAAACCAAATTATTTAATTTCTATTATCATTGTTTTAGGAATACCTAGTCTGATTAATTTCATCTGGCTGAAGAATTCTCGCGGTCAAATATTAATTTTCTCTCTTCTCTCTGCCCTGCTCTTCGCCCCTCCCATTGAGCTCTTGGCTCGTCTGGCTAATATTTGGGATGTGAGCTCTATATTTATTCGTCCTCTGGGGTTAATTCCCCTGGAAGATATTTTAGCCGCCTTCTTAAATTTGTTCTGGGTCTTATGCTTTTATAAATACTTTATTGATGGCGACAGCAAAGTAGCTACCAGCAAAAAATTTAAATACCTAATTGCCCTCTATTTAATATTCTCCGGAGTTGTTTATAGCCTCTTTTTCTATAACCGCCAATTATTAGCGACGAACTATATCACCATTGCCATTATCACCCTGATTATCCCCGGAATTTTAATTTTCAGAAATAATCTAAAATTATTCCAAAAAAACCATTATCCCCACTATCTTCTTTGCTCTGGTCTTTTTCTTGTTCGAGGTGGTGTCTCTCAAGCTAGGCAGTTGGGTTTGGCCGGGAGAATATCTCTTCCCCCTGAGGCTCTGGGGACAGGTTTTCCCCCTAGATGATGTCATTATCTGGCGCCTCCTTTCTACTCCGGCTCTCATTGGTGGCTACAAATTCTTTCTGGATGGGGATAAATGAGCTAAAAAGACCAATAATCAGGTCTTTTTTTATTTGACAAAATTGAATTATTGGCCTAAGGTTTAAATCGTTCTTTAAAAAATAACTTAGCATTCACTTAAAAATTGGAAGTAATGAAAACATGTTTGAAGTTGATGGCTATTGTAGCCGTATTTCTTATTCCGACGAAGACCTGGGCCTCAGAAGCTGATCTTAAAATACCGGAATTAACTGGCAATCAAATTTCTCTGCTAATGTGGGGATTTGCCATTTGTGTGGCTGGGATAATTTTTGCGCTGTATCAATACAGAAAAGTCAAAAAAATTCCAGCTCATAAGTCAATGCTGGGAGTAGCAGAAATTATTTTTGCTACTTGCAAAACCTATCTGAAACAACAAGGAAAATTTTTGATTTTATTTTTTGTAATTATCGGCTCTTGTATCGGCTTCTATTTTGGCGGCCTACAAGACATTCCCTGGAGTGGCGTAGCTCTAATATTGGGCTGGACAGTTATTGGAATTTTAGGATCATACAGTGTTGCCTGGTTCGGAATTAGGATGAACACCCTAGCTAATAGTCGGATGGCGTTTGCTTCGTTAAAAAAGCAACCGATAAGGCTATTAAAT
>PFAQ01000029.1 GCA_002778645.1 Candidatus Falkowbacteria bacterium CG10_big_fil_rev_8_21_14_0_10_39_9 | reverse complement strand
GCCACCACCTGGGGCAACACCTTCGGCCACCGCCGCCTTAGTAGCATTGAGCGCGTCTTCAATCCGGTCCTTCTTCTCTTTCATTTCCGCTTCAGTCGCGGCTCCTACCTTGATAACGGCGACACCGCCAGATAATTTAGCCAAACGCTCCCGCAGCTTATCTTTATCAAAATCCGATTCAGCCAGTTCCATTTCCTGTCTAATCTGATCCACACGGGATTTAATACTCTCAACCTGGCCAGCACCATCAACAATAGTAGTATTATCCTTAGAGGAAACAACCTTGCGCGCTCGACCTAAATCAGTAAGCTCGGCAGTATCCAATTTCAAACCAACTTCTTCGGAAATTACTCGAGCCCCGGTTAACACCGCAATATCTTCGAGCATGGCCTTCCGGCGGTCACCAAAACCCGGAGCCTTAATACCTAAGACATTGAAAGTGCCCCGTAATTTGTTAACTACAAAAGTGGCGAGCGCTTCCCCCTCAATTTCTTCGGCGATAATCACAATATCTTTTTTACCACTTTGCAAAATCTTTTCGAGAAGTGGTAGTACCTCTTGAATGGAAGTAATTTTTTTGTCAGTTACCAGAATATAGGGGTCATTGAATTCAGCCTTCATGGAACTAGTATTGGTAATCATATAGGGCGAAACATAACCCTTATCAAATTGCATGCCTTCTACCACCTCCTTTTCGACGCCAAAAGATTGACCTTCTTCAATGGTAATAACACCATCTTTACCCACACTTTCCATGGCTTCAGCGATAATCTTACCAATTTCAGGATCATTAGCGGAGATAGAAGCTACTTGAGCAATCTCTTCTTTGGTGGAAATAGTCTTGCTCATCTTTTTAAGGGACTCTACAATTTCAGTTACTCGCTGCTCCATGCCTAAGCGGATTTCCATCGGATTAACACCGCTCGAAACTAATTTCAAGCCTTCATGAATAATGGCTTGAGCTAAAATAGTGGCAGTTGTGGTACCGTCACCAGCCGCATCATTAGTTTTAGCGGCTACTTCCTTGATAATCTCGGCACCGATATTTTCTACCTTGTCTTCCAGTTCAATTTCCCGCGCCACACTGACACCATCCTTGGTAATAGTCGGGGCACCGTAGCCTTTGTCGAGGACGACATTTCGACCCTTGGGACCTAGAGTTACTTTAACAGCATTAGCTAATTTATCCACGCCGCGCTTGAGGGCGCCACGAGCTTCTTCATCAAAAATAATAATTTTGGCCATATATTTAATTTTAAAATTATTTAATAATTCCTAAAATGTCAGATTCACCAACTAGAACACACTTCCCTTCATCCAATTCTAATTCTTCGGCGCTATAACTTTTCTTGTACATTACTTGATCGCCCACGGAAACCGCCAACGGAGCCCGAGAGCCATTCTCTAACAATCGCCCCTCGCCTACTGCCAAAACTTGGCCTTTTTGGGGTCCTTCATTTTGGGTAGAGCTAGGCAAAACAATACCACTTTTAGTCGCTTCTTCTCGCGCTTGCGGTTTAATCAGCACATTGTCATTTAATGGTTTTAGGTTCATATTCTTGTTTATTAATTATAAATATTTTAGCACTCCAGTAGAGTGATTGCTAAAATATTTTAGCACATTTTGAACTCTCGTCAAGGTAGCAATGACATCCTCCCAGCACTCAAAAAGGCCATCATAAATGATGGTCTTTTTTCATACGAGGTTTCCTAGTAATAAAAAATATGGAGTCAATACCTAAAAAATTACAAATCGTTGCCGGAGTAGGATAAGTTGAAGCTTTTATTAATCAAAGGAAAGTCCGGCACAATATTACCCGGTCCAGCATGTCCCAATATGGTCCAATTAATAAAAGACGGATCGCGCGGGAACACTCGGCTGATATTTCCGTTGGAATCGGTGGTAACAAAATAGACTATTTCTCCCCGCCAACCTTCAACACTACCGATGGCCAACGAATTCTTTTTGAAATTAATATCAGTAGCCGTCATCAAAGATCCGGTCGGAATTTTTTGCAACACCTTTTTGATAATCTTGATTGAAGTATAGGCCTCCTTGATTCGAACATGGAATCGAGCGTAAACATCGCCACTATGCTCTAGCGCGACGTCATCACTGCTAAAAAGTTTGTCATAAGCGGCATAAGGATGATTGAGGCGAGCATCAATTGCCAAACCTAAGGCTCGCGCCGGTATCCCAATCACGCCATGTTCCTGGGCTATTTTTAATTTCAGAGTGCCGGTTCTTTCCAAACGATTAAAAAGTGAGGCACTGTTTCCAGCGATAGTAATAACTTCGGAAAAATCTTTTACAATTTTAGTCAGCTGGTCATCTAATTCCTTGGCTTGTGGGGCACTAATATCTCGAGTCACGCCGCCTATAACATTCAACCCGCGCAAAAAACGATTGCCGGAAAGACCTTCATTAATTTGCATTATCATCTCCCGCAAACTAGCGCCACTCGCTCCGCCAAAACTAAAGCCGGCATCAAGCATAATAGCTCCAATGTTGCCAAAATGATTAGCTAATCGTTCCAGCTCGGCAAACAGAACTCGCAGATACCGGACTCGATCCGAAATAGCAACACCGGCCAATTGTTCCAGCGCTTGGCAAAAAGCGAGCGAATGGTTAAAAGAACTATCACCGGAAATTTTTTCCGACAAACGTATTTTATCAGCCAGCGATAATTGCTCCAACAATTTTTCACTGCCCTTATGAGTAAACCCTAATAGTGGCTCCAGTAGCATAATCTCTTCGCCGGCCACGCTGAAACGAAAATGACCCGGCTCAATAATGCCGGCATGAATCGGACCGACCGGGATTTCATAAATACCCTCACCCTCAACTTTTTGAAATTGATAAGAATTATGGGCTAACTCCGGCCGAGTTCTCCAGTCAAAATCTTTACGCAAAGGAAAAACATCTTGGGGCCAATTACCCTGTAACATAATCGGGCGATCATCAGGATTACCGACTGGAATAAGACCAAAGAAGGTTCTAATTTTTCGCTCATAGTCCCAAGCCTCATGAATGGTTGGGGATAGCGCCGGAAATTCTTCCGTGTCCTGCAAACGAATGAACGGGACAATAGAAATATTTTGGTTCATAATGGTAAAAACATACCAAACCTTAAAACAATCCGAGTCGCTACGCTCATCGGTCGCCGTAATTAACTTTAATGACAATTCTGGATTCTCATATAGATCGCTAACAATCTGAATTATTTTCGCACTAGGCACTTCAAATGAAATCACATTATCGAAAACCAAAAAATCCATCCCCACTGGAACAAAAGATTTTATAACGTTTTTAATATTATTGGCATGATTCATATTAGTAATTAGCCGCAGCTGAAGCTATTAGATTATAAATAAAAGGCGGGATATAAAAACTCAAAATCAAGGCGATGAAAATCAGCACTAGTGGCGGAGCGATTAGCCAAAACTTTTCTTTCTCCATTGGTATCTCAGTTGGTTTTTGACCGAACATCATATTGGTAACCTGTTTAAAAAATCCGATAAATAAAACTGCCGTCAAAAATAAAGCCATAATACTGACAAAAGAAAAGTTTTTTAATCCGGCCGATAATATTATTATTTTAGTAAATAATATTCCAAATGGCGGAGCTCCGGTGATAGCTAAGAACCCAGCCATAAAAATAACGCTGGTCAACGACAAGGCGGTAAAAGCTCCTTTGATGTTATGAATCTTAGTTGAACTGTATTTTAAAAAGATATTGCCGGCCGACAAGAAAAGAGCCGATTTAATAAGTGAATGGTAAATCATGTGAAGGATGGCGGCAAAAATAGCCAAACCACCGAAACCGAAACCCAAGGCCAGAATACCCATGTTTTCAATACTGGAATACGCCAATAATCTTTTGTAATTCTTTTTGCCGATAATAATAAAAACAGCGACAAAAATTGAAAACAAACCAAAGGCGATTAGCAGCTTCTGAGCAAAGGCCGGGCCGACAACCAAATCAGTGAATACTTTAAATTTCAAAATCATAACAAAGGCCACATTCAACAGTACGCCCGAAAGCAAAGCACTGATAGGCACCGGGGCCTTGCTATGAGCATCAGGCAGCCAAGTATGCATCGGGGCCAAACCGACTTTGGTTCCATAACCGATTAAAATAAACACAAAAGCGATTTTGGCTATCGCCGGATCCAAACTTTGAATATTGGAAAGCAGATTATTCCAAGTCACGAAACCAAATCCGCCGGACATTTTTAAGGAGGTAAAGTATAATAATGTTCCAAAAAAGGCCAACAACAAACCGACTGAATTAATAATCAAATATTTCCAAGCGGCCTCCATAGAAGACGGCTTATTATAAAAGCTAATTAAAAAAGCAGTGGAAAGCGTGGTGGCCTCAACGGAGATCCAAGCGAATATCGGACTGCTGGAAGTAATGGCAAAAAACATCGCCAAAGAAAAGAGGTTTAAAAAAATAAAATATTGTTTGACTCGCGTAAAGCCAATAATTTGCTTGGCGGTTTCGGCGCGTAGATATTTAACCGAATAAATAACCGCCATCAAGCCAACCAGCGAAATTAAAAGCATAACTATGGATCCCAAAGAATCCAAGGAAAAATATTTATTGGGAGTATAAACTCCGGCGACAGAAACTCTAACGGCCACTGAAACCGCCAAAACAAAAACGGCCAAGAAAGCGGTCACGGAGACGAATTCTATTAATCTTCTGTTCTTAAGAACCAAACAAAAAACAGTGGAGAGTGAAATAATAGTGAAAATAGTAATAAATTCCATATAATTAATCTTTTAATTCTTCCATTTTGGTCACATCGAAGGACTTGAAATGTTTATAGAGCATGGACATAAAAATAGTGGTGATAATAATCCAGACAAAGATGTCAAAAATTATACCAATTTGCAAAGCCAAGGATTGTTCCAGCCCAGAGAAAAGCGCAAAAGCGACCATGCTATTTTCCAACGACAAAACACCGGTAATCTGAGACAAAACACCCTTGCGGTTAATTATCAGAAAGAGGGAAATAAACAAAGTTGCCAAAATAATCGATAAAAATAAATGGTTAGAGGGAGTAATAGTCGTCAATGGCAAAAAAACAGAAGAGTGAGCGATGACAGTTAGAATAGTAATAATAATAAAAGTTAAGGGAATATTAATATAGGTACTAACCAAAAACTTTAGATTA
>PFAQ01000053.1:22198-22664 GCA_002778645.1 Candidatus Falkowbacteria bacterium CG10_big_fil_rev_8_21_14_0_10_39_9 | reverse complement strand
CACTTTAATCTTGTATTTAAAATCTCGGTTTTTGATAGCGGCCACTGCCCGATTAATATCGCCGATTGGGTTTATAATTATTAACTTCAAGACCAGAAAGATGGTTAAAATAAATATTACAAAGACAATAATATAGACCAACATTGCTTCAATAATAGTTTTATAGATAGTTGCATTAATCTCTTTTAGATCGAGATCAATTTGGATTGTTCCCAAGATTTTTCCCGAGACATGAATTGGTGCGATCGCTCTCAGAACATCAGAATTATTAACTACACTTTCTTCATTTATAAAAATATCATTATGGAATGATTGGATATTTTTACTATCGGCAAGGCTATTAACTGCCTGGGGGTTGTTGGAAATATAGGTTATTAGATTGTTTCCATCCGCTAGATTAATATTGATATTAACAATATCCTGATCGAGCCACATGTTTTTTTGGATCAAGGAAAATAAATTATTT
>PFAQ01000053.1:0-22154 GCA_002778645.1 Candidatus Falkowbacteria bacterium CG10_big_fil_rev_8_21_14_0_10_39_9 | reverse complement strand
GTAGGCCGTGGACTGAGCTCTTTTAATAAAGAGAGGCATAAGATCCTTTTTCCGACTATAAATATTATCTAGCGATATAAAAGTAAATAAGCCCAATGAAAACAGAATAATGATTAAGATTATTTTAAGTGAGAGGCTTTGTTTCATATAAATTAGGATTTAGTCCATTTGTCTTGAATCTTTTTTAAGGTGCCGCCATTTTTAATGCTTCTGAGAGCTTCATTAACCGCCTGGATTAAGGAGTTGTTGCTTAAGTTGGTGGCAATACCATAATATTCCTGGGTAAATGGCTCACCTACTATTTTTATTTCCGAATCATTTTTAGTTGAATCAACACCCTGGATATAATCAACAATAATAGCATCTAGTTTATCCGATTTTAAATCATAAATAATGCCATTTTTTTCTTTGGAATTTTCCCAGGTTTTATAGGTGGTGATTAAAGTACTACTAGTTATTTTTTGCGCCGCTTCTTGACTGGTAGTGTCAATCTGAACACCAATCTTTTGGTTTTTTAAATCATTAATGCTATTGATGGTATCATTACCAATTTTGGTTAGGATAACTTGGCCACCATTAAAATAAGGTGAGCTGAACAACATAGTTTTAGCTCGATCTTCAGTAATAGTGATGCTAGATATGACTAAATCAACTTCCTTATTTTCAATTATGGGAAGAAGGTTATCCCAATCAAATTCTTTAAATTCTGCTTGGACACCCAAGCGAGAAGCAACTTCTCGGCCCAAATCAATATCCACCCCGGCCGGTTGACCATTTGCATCAAATAATTCCATTACTCCGTAGGAAAAATCAACCCCAATGATTAGTTTGCCTGAATTTTTTACATTATTTAAAGATGGATCGGTACTAGTATTACTTAGATCGCTTTTATTTTTATTCCACCAGAAAAAACCAAGCACTAAACCTAAAATCACGATTAAGACCGAGATATAGATGATAATTTTTTTTCATAGTTTTTGAAATATTTATTATTTATCTTAGTATTATTATATCATAAGGTCATTTAAAATGGAAATATTATAGCCACATAAAAACAGACCTGGTTTAGCAGACCTGTTTGCGGGTGAGTCTTGAGTTTAGAGTCGACTTAGGTCCAGTTCGTCATTAAACTTTATTTTTTTAATAAAATCGGGCATATGACTAACCATTAATATAGTCCCCTGATATTTGTTGATAGCTTCGGCGATTATGGGAATATGACGAAAGTTAATGTGGTTAGTTGGTTCATCTAGAATTAGTAAGCCTGGTTGCATTAAAACTAGTCGGGCAAAAGACAGGAGTCCTTTTTGTCCTTCAGACAGTTCCCCGACTTTACTCTCCATTAAATCCCCGGTGATCAAGAATCCGGCAGCTACTGATCGAATAGTTGGCTCATCAATGCCATCAGCCATAATATCTTTTAGTGACTTAAAGACCTTCTCGTCAAAGTTTAAAGTAGAAAAGTCTTGGCTATAATATCCCACTCTAACTCCGGGTAGAATATTGATTCCCTCCTGAGTTTGAGATACCAGAGATCTGAGTAGAGTGCTTTTGCCGATACCATTAGGTCCAGAGATTAATAGGCGATCTTTCTTACCTAAAACTTTATTAATATCTTTAAAAATTGGTTCATGGTTGTGGATAATTCTCACCTTGTTTAAGGTGACTATTTCACCGTTTATGTCTTGGGTGGGAATTATAAAATTTCTGATAGTCTTGTCTTCCCGTCTGACGTCGACCTTATTTTCTTCTAATTCCTCGGTTTCAGTTTTTAGTTTCTGAGCTAGCTTACGCATCTTACCTCCCTTGTTGGCAAAAAAATTAACCTTTTCTTTGCGGTCCTGAATTTTTTTCTCCAGTTGCGCGTTCTTCATAATTTCCCGCTCTACCCGGCGACCAATTTCTTCTACTACGGAATAATAATCTCCGACATAAAGCTCGGTCTTATGGGTAAAAACATCTAGGTAAACCACGCCCTCGGTAAAACAGTTTAAGAAATCAGCATCATGAGAAATAACAATTACAGTCTTGTCATACATGATCAGAAAGGTGATCAAGTGATCAATGCCTTTTTTGTCGAGGTTATTAGTTGGTTCGTCTAAAAGTAAAATATCAGGATCTTGGATTAAGGCATAAGCCAAAAGCAGACGAGCTTGCTGACCGCCAGAAAGATCGCCAACTATGCGCTCCAGTGGAATACTAAAATCAACCGCGTCTAAAACCTTGCTAATCCGGCTTTTGATATTACCCGGAACAATAGCAAAAGCTTTGGCAAAATAGGCCTCAACAGTTAGGGGTAGATCTTCTCGGGCAATAGTTTGGCGAGCGGTACCAATGGTGGCTCCACTCGTAATCGAAAGACGGCCACTTTTAGGTTTCAGTTCACCTTTAATTAAACCAAAAATAGTGCTTTTACCAGCACCATTTTGGCCCATCAGAGTTATTTTGGAGCACCGGCGAACACTAAAATTAGCCTCATCTAAAATGGGTTTTTTGTAGACATATTCAAAACTGACTTCATCAAATCTTAAAATTACTTCTTCGGCCATCGTATCGAAATTAATATTTTATTCCTTTCTTTTATTATTAGCTAACATAAATTTTAGATCGGGATCAAATTGACAGGGAAAAATTTGAACGGAAAATCCGGCTGGTCGTAAAATTTTTTCTAAAGATTGATAGAAATCATTCTTGGTCTTATGGACTTCTAAAAATAAGTGATTAATCAGCGCCAGCTCGGCTGGGGTTAGATTTTTTATAATATCATGCTCACCGCCCTCAATATCCATTTTTAATAGGCCAATACTTTTTATTTTTTGTTTTAAACAAAAATCATTCAAGGTAATAGTTTTAATTGGTAGTTCGGTTGGTTTCTGCCCGGATTCTTTTAACAAGGAATGGTTGTGACTGTCGGGGCTCAGGTATAGTAACCCTGAACCGGTCCGGGAGTCAAGGGCTAGATTAAAAAGTCTAATTTGATGGAATTTGGAGTTTAATTCGGTGTTTTGTTTTAAGGCTAAAAAATTGTGGGGTTCAGGCTCTAAAGCGTAAATTTTAACATTCTCATTTAAGGCAGCGGCGTATAACGAAAAGAAACCAGCATGAGCTCCAATATCCAGGATGGCTTCGGAGGTAGTTTTAATTATATCTTCAACTTGACGATATTCCCGGTATTTAAAAATCTCATTAAAAACACTCGAGTCAACTTCATCGCGTAAGTTGACCTGAATAATTTTTTGATTAAAGTTGATTTTTTTCATAAAATGCTAAAGCAATTCTAAATTACTTCTTTACGAAATAATAAGTGCAAGTTTCCTGAGTCAAACACTCTTTCTCGGTCCGAGGGTATTTGCGGCAATTCAATGGTCTAATTTTATAAATCGAACAATAACTCTTGCCGTCCTTAATTCGTAAAAATGAACATTTATTAGGCAAGTAACAACATTTTCCACAGTTAGAACATTTTCCTCGTCGGTTTTTATCAACTGGTAAAATTGAGGTAATGGTTCGCTTAATTTTAGCTCCTAAATTGTTTTTCATTGGCATTTTATTAAAAATTTACTTAAGACATTTTTTTATCTAATTATTTTAATTCAATTCCCTTCTTTTGTAAATCCTGTCTAATCAGTTGGCATTGAGGAATTTTTTGAGAGACTAAATTCCAAAATCTGATCGAATGATTGAGCTCTCTTAGATGACACAATTCGTGAACTATAATGTAATCAATCAAACGCGGCGCCAAAAAAATAATTTTATAATTAAAATTAAGATTACCTCGGCTCGAACAACTACCCCATCTAGTTTTTTGGTTACGAACACTAATTCGGGCAAACTGAAATTGATAGTGTTGATTAAACTTGGCAATTTTTTTAAGAACCAGCCTCTCGGCTGATTGCTTATATTTTAGGTATTCCTGGGAACTGCTGTGGAAAGGATTATTTTGATTGTGCAGCTTAAAGTCGGCTAGTTTTTCCATTACCCAAGTCGCCTGAGATTTGATAAATCTCTCAACTCTTGCCTCGCTTAAATACCAGGGCTTGCTGGCCACTAAATTGCCTCGATTATTAATGGTTAATCGAAGATTTTTGTTTCTTTTATATCTTTTAATAGAATATTCAATTGCCTGGCCGGCAATGGTGATGGTTTTTTTCATTTGCTTATTATAGCAAGGATTTCTGTTTGGAGCTAATTTCGGTAAATTTAAATATATGTTATAATTGATTTAGATAATTTAAAATATCAATTAATAAATTTGAATATGATTTATGTTATAACTCCCCTCTCCTTGATTTTACTGGTCAATTCAATTCTTTTAGCAATATTAGGTTTTTATTTACTGCGGCAGAAACGTTATTATTTTTTTCCTCTATTACTACTAGCCACCGCTCTTTGGGCTCTGGCTGGTTTTATGGAAAATGGTCTATTAGATATAGCAGCTAAAGTTCTCTGGTCTAAAATTTCCTGTATTGGTGTTTTAGCTGTCACTCCTTTTTGGTTTTTGTTTTCCCTACAGTATTCTCAAGTTAAAAACTCTTTTATTAAACGAGTTAATTATTTTATTTGGATAATGCCACTTATTATTTTGACTTTAGCTTTTACTAACGAATATCATAACTTGTTTTGGAGTAAAATTGAACCAGTCTCGGGCGCTATTAATAATGCTCTGGTCTATAGTCGTGGTCTGGGTGTGTATATGTCACTTGTCTATTCTTACACTCTGATTGTCACTGGTATTGTGATTCTTGTTATTTATGCTTTTAAAATCTCTAGGATTCAACGATTACAGCTTTTGACTCTGTTTTTGGGGTTGTTGCTCCCCTGGATATTTAATTTTATTTATTTCAGCTATTCCCCGGATTTTTTTCAAGGAATAGATATCACCCCCATCGCTTTTGTAGTTACTGGTGTTTTTGCGGCTTTGAGTATTTTCAAATATAAATTTTCCGCGATTATTCCAGCCGCTAAAGATTTAGTTTATTCTAATTTAGAGATTGGAGTGGTGCTAGTTAATAATGAAAATATCGTCGTTGATTTTAATTCCACAGCCAAAAGACTCCTTGAAAATGATTTGATTGATGGTGTGGCGCTGGCTAAAATTAACTTAACTCCAAAATTAACTCTAGAAAATATTATTGGGAAAAATGAAAATCAAGTAATCAATTTAATTAGCAAAAATAAATGGATAGATATCCATGTTAATAGTCTAAACGATAAGTTGGGTCACTTAATTGGTCGAGCTATTTTATTTTACGATGTCACTGTGCAAAAGAACGTTGAGCAGAAGTTACAAGAATCCAATAAGTTCTTTTCCGATTTAACTGATTTTTTACCAGATCCAATATATGTTATCAACGCTGAACGAAAGGTAGTCTTCTGGAATAAAGCCATGGAAAATTTGACTAAGGTAAAGTCAAAAGATATTGTGGGTAAGGGTGACCACGAGTATTCCTTTCCTTTTTATGGAAAAAGAAGACCAATGCTGGTTGATTTAATTTTCGACGACACCGATAAGGCCGATTGGGAATTGTATAAAAACGAAAAAATAGAAAAAATTGGAGATCTAATATCACTAAAAGCCTTTAACAAGGTTCTCCGCGAAGGCGGCATTTATCTATGGATTTTGGCTCTGCCCGTATTTGATAGTAATGGCAAGGTTATTTATGCCATTGAATCAATTAGAGATATTAACGATGCTCATCGTAACGAAGAGGAACTAAAGAACAAGCTGGAAGAATTGTCAGCCATGAATAAGGTGATGGTTAATCGCGAACTCAAGATGATAAAATTAAAAGAAGAGTTAGATATACTGAAGAAAAATATTGTTAAATAAAAATATAAAAAAGCCTCAAGTTGATTTGAGGCTTTTTTCTTTTATGAGTATTTACTAATTATCGCTTCAGCAACTGTTAGACCATCAATGGCTGAGGAAACTATGCCACCAGCATATCCCGCCCCTTCTCCGGCCGGGTAAATACCGGAAATATTAGATTCACATTTTTCATTACGTTCAATTCTAACAGGAGCGGAGCTTCTGGTTTCCACTCCAGTTAAGACGGCTTCAGGATGAGCAAACCCCTTGATTTTACGTTCCATTAGAGGTAGAGCCTCTCTAATGCTCTTTATCACATAACTAGGCAAACAAGCGTCTAGGGAGCCAAATTTGACCCCTGGTTGATAGCTAGGAATGATAGAGCCAGTCTTGGTTGAGGCTTTTTGTGCTAGAAAATCACCCACCAGCTGAGCTGGAGCCGAATAATTGCTGCCACCAATTAAATAAGCTTGTTTTTCCAGATGGCGTTGAAATTCGAGTCCAGCCAAGGGATGATTAGAGGCAAAGTCCGTGGGCAGTATTGGAACTAGTAAGGCACTATTGGAATTTGGGCCTGATTGAGCGTATTCACTCATGCCGTTGGTGACTACTGCTCCAGTTTCGGAAGTGGCAGCCAGCACATAACCTCCGGGACACATGCAAAAAGTATAAACCGAACGAGCCCCTTTGAGATGTTGGACTAATTTATACTTAGCCGTGCCTAGCCTGGGGTGGTTATAGAATTTACCATATTGAGAGCGATTAATCATCTCGGCTTGATGTTCAATCCTCAGCCCCACAGCAAAAGACTTGGAACTCATTTGTAGTTTTTGCTCATAGAGCATTTGATAGGTGTCCCGCGCGGAATGTCCGGTGGCTAGAATTAAATCATCAACTATCATTTTTTCTTTTCCGTTTAGAACTATAGCTGCAATTTTGCCAGCTTTAATTTTGAGATCAGTTAGACATGTTTCAAATCTAATTTTACCTCCCTGCTTAATTATTTCCTGACGGATATTTTTAATGACCAGGCGGAGTTTGTCGGTGCCAATATGCGGTGTGCCACTCCAGGCAATCTCCGCTGGAGCCCCAGCTTTTATTAGTTCTGTAAAAATATATTTTGAGCGGGGGTCATTAATCAGAGTGTAGAGCTTGCCATCAGAAAAAGTGCCGGCACCACCTTCGCCAAATTGGATATTGGACTCGGGATTTAGTTTTCTAGTTTTAATAAACTGAGCCACATCTTTGACTCGCTCTTCAACTTTCTGGCCTCGTTCTATGAGTAACGGTTTCAGGCCAGCTTTGGCTAATAATAAAGTAGCAAATAAACCACAGGGACCACTACCTACTACAACAATTTTTTTATTTATCTTTTTGGTAATAGTTTTTTCTAAATAAATAAATGGGGTATGAATCTTAACTCGATGTCGGGTGTCGAACGTCTTAATTTTGGCCAAGTTTTTAACCTTAACATCTAGCGAATAAACCGAAAGAATGCGGTTCTTTTGACGGGAATCAATATTTTTTTTGACAATAGTATAATCATCCACCTCAGCTTCTAGGATAGCTAAGATTTGAGCTACTTTAGACTTTAACCTGGGCTCAGATTCATTGAGGCCGAGTTTGACTTCTTCAATTCTAATTAATTTATTTTGGGCGGAGTCCATGAGTGATTAAGGCTAATTTTTTTAAACGGGATAACTTTTTAAGATGAGCCTCAGCTTGAGAAGCTTGAGCACGGCCATTGAATTTCGTTTGATAAACTAACTCTACCGGTCGACGACCACTGGTATATTTAGCCCCTAAGTTGGATGAGTTATGTTCTTTTAAACGGCGCTTTAAATCAGTGGTGATTCCAGTATACAAAGTTTCATCGGAACATTTTAAAATATAAAGATAGTACTTGTTCATAACACTTTATTGGCACTGATATTTTTGATTATCTGGTTCTTCTCTTCTAGGCCCTGGGAGATAAAAATAGTATCAAAATTACCGCGCAAAAAATCATCCGCCTTGACTACCTTGCGAATCCGCCAAAATATCCAGAGAAAGTTCTGGCGGATTTTGTCCTTTATTCCCACTCCCGTGTCAAAGCCAGCACTTTTAAAAGAATCATTAATCAGTTGAGTGCAGAAGTAACGATCGTGCCGATGTTCTAGATAGAAGTCATAGGGTTTGCCGATCTGAGCTCGAGCAAAGACAATAGTTTTTTTGATAGTTCCATCATAATTTTCTTTAATTTGGGGCCGCAAAATTGTTAGGTTGTCATAGGCGGTAAATAATTCTTTAAAAGATATGGTATCAACCCCGTCACTATCAGCATGAATACATTCTCCTTGGCCAATATAGAGTAAGGAGTGGGTGAAAAATTTACCCATAAAAAAACCGGAGACGGCGCGAAAGCCACCGGCTAAGATTAGGTCACCTGGCTCAACTAATTTATTAGCCATTAAATAATCAGCTTCCTCTAAATGATTCTTCCGGAGGGTTATTTTAGTTACTAAAAAAATAAAAATTGCCTGACTTAAAACCCTCTTAAAAAGTGAGCTTCTTTTGGGAAAGTTATTGATGCGATGATAATTGTTTAGTCTAACTATTTTAGTCATGGTCTTGAAGTAATTCTGTTAACAAGTCTTTTAGACCTAATTTCTTGGTGGCCGAATAAGGAATAATTTTATGATCACCAATTAGGTCATTAATTTTTTTAAATTGTTTGCTCGATTCCGATGATTTTATCTTATCAACTTTATTAGCGATAATGACAATATTCTTGCGATATTTTTCTAGTGCTCTTAAAATCTCCAGGTCATCTGGCGTCGGTCCCACTTTAGCGTCAATAATTAAAAAGACTTTTCTCTGAACATAGCCGGAAACAAAAAAATACCAATTGATCAAGATTTCAATCTCTTGACGCATAGTCGCTGGTAGTTTGGCATAGCCATAGCCGGGCAAGTCAACCAGATAAAAAGAGTCGTTAATCAAGAAGAGATTAATTTCCTTGGTTTTACCTGGGAAAGAACTGGTTCGAGCTAAATCTTTTTGGCCGGTTATGGAGTTGATAACGCTTGATTTACCCACATTGGAACGACCAATAAAAGCTACTTGAGCTTTTTCATTTTCAAAAATTTTATCAGGTCCGACAGCGCCCTTGATAAACCGAGCTGATTTGATAATCATAGAATGGGGTTATTGTTGATACTTATAAAATACCAAAAAAATAAGGAAAAATCAAGTTAATAAGCTTGACATAATTAGCTGATAATATTAAAATTAGGCCATTGTTTTATTTAAAATTTAAAGCCAATTAAAGAGAGATTGTTATTTTACTTCATGATGGAAGTGCTAAATTATGCCGCTCTTCCCTAAGAAGTATATATTATCGGCTTCTCTTTCGAGCAGTCGTTAATTTGTCGAATATTTGCCAGCTTAACTGACTTGATAGTGGTTTTCTTTTTCTTTGGAACTAAAAAAATTTGGGATCCAAACAAAGTTAATAAAACTATTAAAGATCATTTATTAGCCGGGGTTAAATTGCTCATTCAATTCCCCTTTGTATATTTTTTAAAGATTCTATTTGTAAATTTAGTCGTTATTCCTAAATTGCAAAGCATGGGTTCTGAAATTGAGACAATAAGCCAATCAAATATTATTACGGCTATTATTGTGACTGTTATTTTTTTGTTTAGTATTTGGGTTTTTGTATAGTATTTTTAGAGATAAAATACTCTTAATACTAAACTCTTTTAAGACCAAAGCTAAAGACAAAAAAATAATATTCAATGTCTTTGCGTTCAAAAAAGCCAAGTTATAAAAACTTGGCTTTATTTTTTTGGTTAATCTATTTTAAACCAAAAGTAGTTTTGACGGTAATCATGACTTCTTTTTCAATTCCGGAGGTGTCGTATGAGCCGTAGTCAGAAACATCCACCGAGCCGACGGGCATCACTTGCACCACACCCATTGAAACTGATTTGATGGCGTTAACGGTTTTATCGCTACTGCCAGCAATAGCCTCAGCTCTTTTTTTGGCATCCTTGATAGCTTCCGGTAATAAAGAGATGCGGAGGTCAGGTAATTTGGAATAATAATATTCGACGGGATTAGGCGAGAATAAAATATCTTTTTCCACAAAACTCTCGCTGTTTTTAGCTAAAGCTATGATTTTTTCCACTTGATCTGATTTGATCTCAATATTCTGGACTAAGTTATATTCTTTAGGAGCATTCTGATCATTTTTATAAATCTCATTCATGAAGATGGGTGATATTTCAATATTGTCCTTGGTTAGTCCTTGAGAGAGAAAAAAATCGTTAACGATCTTCTCATCATTTTTCATCTGGGCATAACCCTCCTTCATTTGGTCTTTGAGAGCGCTGCGGCTAAAACTGGCTGTCCAGCGAGCTGAATCAGCTGTTACTTGTTGTTTAGCTGAACCAGTGACAGAAATGACATTGTCTAGTTGTTTAACGCTCCAGAAAGTATAAGCCACTAATCCGGCGGCCACAATCAGACTGAGTCCTAAAACTAAACCGAACGATAAAAGTTTTGGTTTTTCCATAAAATTATTATTTATTATATTGTTCGTTATAAATCTTATTTAATTTATTAATTAACTCATCCCTCTTGAAGTAGATGGGATGTCCCGGCTCTAGATTTTTCAATTTTTCTAAAATAGTTTCAAAGACTGTCTTCTGGCCTTAATTTCCGGCCAAATTTTCCCTTAATCTCTTTGAAGCTCCAGGCCTTGAAGATACTTTTATATTTTTCTTTTAAGGCCTCGGTCATCTCTAGATAGGAAAATTTTCGATCGGGATATTTCCGGTTAACTCGCTCCGCAAAAATATAATCACATTGTTCCTCGACTCCGTCATGAATTAGGGCAGCAATAACCAATTCCGGATCATTACTTAACTTAATTACCTCCTCGGCCACGGCTAGCGGATGGCTGGCAAATGGTCGGCTATCAACCCGGTCTTCTTGGGGTAAATGAATTTTTAGCATAAAATCCAGGGCGGCATTGATTTTTTCGGCCTCAGCTGGAGTGAAGTTTTCTGAAACATTGTTGCGAAAAGTATTTAGTTCTGATTTAATATTTTCTCGCCGGTTTAATAGATCGGCCGGATTAGAAGGTATTTCGAGTGGCATATGTTTTTTAGTTATTTAAGTTAACTTTATTATAGCATTTTTAAGACTAGCTTTAAAAGGTTTAACCAGACAATCACAACCTTTATTTTGCAAAATTAGCTTTTGTTCCGGAATAGTATTAATGAAACTATCTTGGACGGCCTTGCCTCGAGCCAGCTTTTTGTCGAGTGGCGTGTAATGATGATAGCCGCGTCGGATAAATTCTCGAATTAAAGCTTCATGGCGATTGTAAAGAGCGCTAGTTTTTCCCACCCAACGTCGAGTCTCGGGGTGATGAGAATATCCTCCCTTTCCACCGTGCTTAGTCAAAATATTCCATAAGCCATGGAGCTCGCGGTGTTCAGCCAGCAAATGCTTTCGACATAAATATTTTGGTTCAACATCCCAAATTCTCATTTATTTGATATGATCTTTTAATTTAATTCCAACTAGTCTGATTTTATTATAGCTTATTTCAAATGCTTTTTAAAGCGCTCCCCCAAACAAAAAACCTCCCCGGTAAACCGAAGAGGTTTTTTGTAAAAGGATGCTTAAGCTAATTTTACATTAACAGCATTCATGCCTTTTGGAGATTGTTCCTGTTCAAAGGTAACAGCTTGACCTTCGTGAAGTTCATTGAATGAAACTCCAACTAAAGCGTTGCTATGAAAGAATAAATCTTTGTCTTGACCCTCAATAGCGATGAAGCCAAAACCTTTGTCAGTTAACTTTTTGATAACACCAGTCATTTTTGTTTACTTAGTGAATAAAAATTGCATTTTTTAATACGTTTTTGAAACTCGACGACTTTTCTAACTCATAAAATTTTGCCCTCTTATTGTAACACAGAATATAAAAATAAGCAAACAATTGCTGGCAATAACCACCAATACCATTAATTTTGGCTTTTTTTGGGGGAAAATTTATCTTAATTGATACAAAATTATACCACAAGCAACCGCAACATTGAGCGATTCTATTTCTCCACTCATTTCCAGTTTGATAAACTTATTAGCTTTGGCTAGTATTTCTTTGTTAACCCCCGAAGCTTCGCCGCCAAAAACTAAACAGAATTTAGACTCTTTGATTATTTTGGGATCATGACCTTTATCTAGGTTGGTAGCATAAACCGGCATAACCTTCTTTAATTGGTGAAAAACTTCTAGTTGTTTATCGAGTATCAGGTTTAATTTTAAAATGGCATCCTTACTAGCATTAATAGTTTTGTAGTTATAAACATCAGCACAACCCTCATCCATAACAATATTTTTAAATCCCAGGGCTAGGGCGGTCCGCAAAATAGTTCCTAGATTGCCGGGATCATTAATACCATTTAAATAGATATTTTTTTGTGAGGTATTTATCTTCCCGGTTAACTTCTTGAAGACTGCCATAATGCCAGAGGGTGTTTCTAGGTTAGATATTTTTTGATTTATTTTTTTATTGATAGTATAAATTTCTGCTACCTGACTAATTATTTCCTTTATTCTTTGATCAGAGCTATTAGCTAATTCCTCCGATATAAACACCGCCAGTGGTTTTATGCCAGAAACTAGGGCATCGGAAATTGTTTTAATATTTTCGACTGTGAATTCTCCACTTCTGTCTCGTTCTTTTTTATTGTTTAGCTTGGCTAAATGTTTGATTTTTTCATTTTCCAAACTGGTAATTGTATTCATATGCTATCAATATAACATTAAAATTAGAACAAATCAAAATGTCATTATTTTATCGACAAGTTTTAAAATAAATGCTATTATATTAATATCACAAGTTCGTGACTAATTTTAATATATAAAAATATGGAAAAAACAAAAAAGAAAGTTGTTAAAAAAGAAGTCGTCAAAGATTTAAAAGTTAGTTCTTGCCCATCTGGCTGCTGCAGTTCAGACAAATGTTGTTGTAAGAACAAGACTTTTTCATTCTTGATGATAATTGCTACCGTTATTATTATTTTTACTCTCGGAGCTTGTGTTGGTATTAATTTGGAGCATGAGAAAGGCGATTGTGCTAGATTAAAGAGTTTTTCTGGCGATGGTCGGATTATAAACTCCGGTTTCCCCATGCGAAATATTTTAGAGAATAATATCCCAACCGCAAATACTACCACCTCTGCCACCACCGACACTAAAGTCATTAAATAGTTTTAGAACAATATAAAACGGGCTTAAGCAGCCCGTTTTTTTTCGCTGTAATTATTTTAGCCCGTGATTATGAAAACATTCAACATATTTTCGATCCATCTTGGCTAAATGATCAATTAGCCAATCTTCCAGAAAATCAATTAAATCATCTGATAGGTCGGCTGTTCCAGTTTTGGATTCGTCTTGGAATGCCATAATTTTTGCTTTTAATTCGCGGTGAGCTTCTTTATGATCCTCGGCTCCCTCATAATTGAATTCAGCAAAATATTTTTCTTCGGTTTCAAAATGAATTAAGGCATAATTAACTAATTCATCCAAAATAATTTCTTGGGTTGAGCGAGGGGCTGATTCTAGAAAATAATCATAAACCCGATCTAAGAGAGAGACAAAATAGCGATGTTGGTCATCAATTTCTTTGATGTTAAAAACATAGTCATCACTCCATTTAAAATGTTCGGCCATAAAATTTTATATTTTAGAATAATTATTAATATTTTTTTCTAATCTCAATCTGGGCTTGGAGTGGTTTGTTGCTTAAGTGAACGATTAATCCCCTACAAACATGAACTAGTAATTCTCGCACGGATCGAACAAAGGCTATTATCTCGTTGTTATGTTCTCCGGAAAAGCGACGAAATGAGGTATAGACTACTAACTTTTTATCGAATCTAACCTGACCGAATTTAGCTAATTTCTTACATAAATCTATTTCTTGTCCCCACTTGGACTTGGTATCAAAGCCACCAACTTTTTGGTAGAACTCTTGGCGGACAGCCATATTAGAACATGGTAGGGTGGGATAGCGCGGATAGATTATGGTTTTAAAGATATTTAAAACAAAACGATTGATAAACTTATTAAAAAATACTTGGGGTAAAAAACCTTTGTCGTAAAAAAGATAAGTACCACCAGTGGCTACGGTGTCAATGTTGGAGTTAAATATTTCATTCATCTGACTCAGCCAATTCTCGGGAATAACAGTATCAGCATCGGTAAAGGCCAAAACATTTCCACTGGCTCGAGTACAGCCTTTTATCAAAGCATTAGAAATACCTTTTTCAGGTTCTCGCTCTACTTTAGCGCCATACCTGGCGGCAATTACGGCAGTTTGATCAACACTACCATTATCTACCACAATAATCTCATATTGGCCAAGATAGTCTTGATTGACTAACGATTTTAAACAATTTTCAATATAAAGTTCTTCATTTAAAGCTGGAATTATAACTGAAAAGTAATTGTTTTCCATATTTTATTAGAATTTTATACTTATATTTTACCATTAATTGCCACTTATTCCAATAGTTCAATTCCCTTCCCATTGACAGATATTGTAAAATGTGATATAATTTAGTTAGTAAATAGTTCTTGAAAACAATATAAAAACCCATATATCATGAGAAAAAGACATATTTTTTTGAAAAAATTAGCAGTGGCCATGACGTTTATCATGTTAAGTATTCACTTTGAAGCCTCGATCTTTAGAAAAAACATCATAAAAGGAACTTACAAAGACTTGCTAAAGGCAAAAGCAAAATTAACCTTCAGATTTGCTTGGTAAATCTAAAAAAACTTGAAAAAGCACCAAAAACACGGTGCTTTTTTTATATCCCATTAATCTAATCTATACAACAAAACAACCCATTATTATGGGTTGTTTTAAAAATCACTTTAAAAAATTTATTTAATCTTCTTCTTTTTACCCTCAAGCATCACTTTCTTGGCTTCCAATCTCTTGGCAGTCTTATGAGAGTTGGATTTATGGCTTTCACCCACACCAGCTAGTCTTTTTGACATATAAATAGCTTAATTAATTATAGATATAAGGATTATAGCACATTTAAATTTATTGAATAGCCCGGGCTGCTTTAAGGCCAATAAAAAAGGAGTCTCGAAAGACTCCTTTTACTCATTTAATATCTATTCTTTCTCCTTGAGGAGAAACAACATAATAGACATTTTCTTTGACGTTGACGTAAATAAAGATACGCACATCGTCTTGGTTGTATCCAGCAATGAAACTATCATCAACTAGGTACTCGTTAATCACCTTCCCTTGTAAAGTTGCTGCTGGTTGTAAATCAAAGAATTTTTGATTCCAAAGAAACTTTTTCAGGGTTGGATCTTTAGGTTTGACTAGAACTGAGTTTGGATTTAGCACCTTCCTCTGTTCCTCCAGAATAACATCACAATCTTTAAATTGGGTTAATCGAATTTTGAACTGGGCGAGCGAACCTATTGTGTGATAGGCACCAACCTGAACATAATAGTATTCGATTTTAAATCCAATTGAATCTAGGACCGCCTTAATCTTTTCCAGGATTATCTTTTCTGGATCTAGCTTAGTGATTAAAGTATCCAGTTTAGTTATCTGAACAGTATCGGTTTTCTTGGACACAATTTTCTTTACTTCGCTCAATCGATAGAGATCATAATTTCCCGATCTGTCAGAAGCGAAAAATTTCTTTCCCTGGTAGATCCGATAATCGATTTCATTATAGATAGTATTTACTTCTTTTACAGGTTGAGGTTTAGACCAGGTAGAACTATTATAGATGCTTAAAAATACATCATAGCCACCGGTACCCAAACCATCAGAAGAAAAGAATAAGCTATCACCCTTCAGAAAAACCGAGTGTTCATCACCGACGGTATTTAATATCTTAATATTTTCCGGAGGAGAAAATTTACCATCGGAAAAATTAGAAAGATAAATATCGTGTTGACCTAAACTACCATCCCGATCACTGGTAAAAATTAGCTGGTGACCATCAAAGGTAGCAGAGTTTTCGTCACTACCGCTGTTAATTGGCGCCGGCAATATTCTAAGATGTGAAGCACTATCTAATAAGAATAACTCTCCGTTGTCCGGAAAAAAACTTTTATAAATAAAGATGAAGCGACCATCAGCAGAAGAACCAGCGATAGCAGTATTATCATCATTGTTAAAAAAATAATTTTTCCGCACCCGACCACTATCATTTACCAACCAGAGATTCTCTTTCTGCAAAAGCTCCGGTAAACTTGTAGAGCTATTCTCCCGATCCGAGGTAAAATATAATCTAGCACCTACTAAGACCGGTGAATATTCGGCAGCGGCAGTATTGGCCACTTTAATTGGCTCCAATAATGTCTGAGCCGAGAGAGGCCACATTAAAACCATCAACCAAATAAAACTGACTATGGCTTTCATAAGCTCCTCCTCACTTCAGAAAAAGTCTTCTGCAAAAAGAAACCATTGCTAGCCGGACAACTCAATCCACCTATTCCTAAAACTTGGGAATAAGCTCCTAGAGAAAATCCAGATCCGGCATTAAATACCAGACCTAAACCAATATTATTAGCATTAGCCATGAGATTGAGACCAATTATCTTTTTGTATAAAAGACTGGCTGTTGCCTCACCGCTAAACTTTTTAATATCGCTTGATCCGGCTACAATTAGACCAAAGTCAAAATCAGAACTCTTGAAAAACTTAGCCAAGGTTAAGCCGTACAAACGGGGCTTAACATTATTAAAGTTATCATTACCATAATTCATCTTAGTCCCGATTAAATTTTCTGCCCTAACCGCCACAAAATAATTATTGGGCCGATAAATCGCTGCCGAAAATCCCGCCTCATAATTTAACCAATTATTAGAATTATTTAGTAATACGGGATCATTGGGATCCACTACTGTTACTTGGCTAGGGTCGAATTTCTGGTTGAATACCAAAAATGATAAAGCTAAAGAAAACTTATCACCCTTGGTGTTCAGTGGACTGCGGTAGATAGTAGATAGAGAAAAATCTGTTCCACTAGTATTCTGAACTGAATATTTCAGAACATTAGAATAAAATCCTAATTTCTCATTTTTTAGGAATCCACCAGCAGTGATTTTGGCACTTTTAGGATTTTTCCTGAAGCCGTTAAAGCTGGAATAACCCTCAAGAGTTAAGCTTCCCAGTGACTCATAAGCCGCCAAAGCGGGACTTAGTAACCCCGGAGAGTTAGCATAGAACTTAGTTGGCACGTCGCCAACTGTGAATTGTCCAAACGTCCAAAAGGACAGATGGCATAACAATATTATACTGACAATTTTTTTCATCTGTAATTTGGATTTAATTAATACTTAACCTCGAAAAAACCCTTGATTGAATACACCTTACCAGCCTCAATTAACTTAAGGTCGTAGGCATAATATTTAGCAGAACCTGATGCTGGCTGAAAGACAAAATTACAGTCCTGACTTGTGAAAACTTTCTCTTGAAAGGAATTATAAATAATCACTTCAATTTGATCATAATCACAGGCTCCGATCAATTTCCAATCATCATTGTAACCGTCATTATTGGGAGAAATAAAATCAGGAATAATAATACAGTCCCGATTTACAGCTCCAACTGAAACGGAATCAGTTTGACGACAACCCAATTCATTTTCCATGGTGAGAAAATAATCTCCGGGAGCTAGATGATCAAAATATTCATCGGCTTCAAAGTTACCTAGTAACAAGCCATTCTGATAGAGAAAAAAGTGATTAATTCCCGGCGACTCAAAAATCTTGTCGCGCGGAACGATAATCTTTCCATCATTGCTTTGTAAGCAACTAGTGCTAGTTACCTCTGACTGGAATTTGATATTGTCGTAGGGTTCAATAATGGTGTAAAATTCTTGAATTTCACAATTATTAAGGTCTCTAACCGTCAAAACATAATTCCCCGCTTTCAAATTTATCGGGTGATAACCATTTTGACCATTGGACCAATTTAGCCTCAGTGGCGGTGTGCCACCTAGTACCTGATCAATCATAATTGATCCAGTGCTATCTCCTTTGCAAACAACATCGTTGATCGCTAAAAGTGAAACTGTCATTGGGGCTGGCGTAAGAATGGAAATCGTTTTGAATGATTCACAAACCCCGTCATCGAAGACTCTAACCGTGTAATTACCCGAAGGTAAATTAGCGCGGTAAAAATTATCGATATTCGGCCCACCAAAACCATCTATCCATTCACAATGATAATGAGAATCGCCCCCAGTTACTTGCAAACGAATTGATCCGACAGAATCAAGCGGACAATGATTGTGTTCAATCTCAGCCTCGACCACCATTGGTGTCTCACTTTGACGAATGGTAAAATCCGTATAAGCTTTACAGCCAATATTAGTTGTTAGAGACGTTGTAGTAATTGTGTAACTACCAGCAAGCCAACCAAAATGATCATGCCCACCGCCAAGATTCCACCTCTAATCCCAGAAATGTCTTCCGTGAAATAGGTGGAGTCGAAAATGGACTTCTCGCCATAAAAAAGTATATGGTGATAGTCCGCCTGAAACGGAAATAGCTACTGCCCCGTTATTAAAGCCATCACAATGGCTTGGGGTGATTAGATCAACTACTAATGTAATAGCGCTTGGCTCAGTGACAAAATAAGTCAAAGTAGAATCAAAGCTATTATCATCAGTTATCGTACAGGTATAATTTCCCGTTGGTAGATTGTGGATAGTTTGAGTAGTATCACCAATATTCCATAAAAAGGAATATGGTGCTTGTCCCCAATTAGGCACAATCGACAAAACGGCATTACTGTCACCGTGACAGTGCAGGTGCTCAATCAAAATGAATTGAGCCTGGCTGGAAATAGCTAGGGCGATTCCAACAAATAACAACAGAATTTTTTTTCTCATGGTTTCTACTATTTTAATGGATATTTAATTTTTAAATAACTACAGATAATTGTGATTTAAACCCGAAAAAATCGAGACTAAACCACCCTTTCTTATATAACATTTAGCGACCATTGTCAATCTGCAAAAAACAAAAGACCCTCATCAAATTAGATAAGAGTCTTTTAATAAAAAATGGAATTTTATTTTCGGCTTAATTTAGGTGCTGACACTAATAAATAAATAGCAGCCAAACCTACTAAAGTATAAACGATTCGAGCTAACATCGACATGGCGCCAAAGATAGTCGCCACTAAATCAAAGTTTAATAATCCTACTAAAGCCCAATTCAAACCGCCCACTATTACCAATATCAAGGCAATCCAATCAAAGGTATTTAATTTTTTAAATTTTATTGTAAATTACTATTAATTAAATAAACTACCGAGCCCTCACGGACTAGGTATTTTTTATAATTCAAGCTTCGCTTGTCCGCCTTTCTCTTAATATTCAAAGGATTTGGCGAATAGGTTCTCCTCCGAGGATTCACAGCCTCGGTTTCCCCGGTAGTAATAAAAAAGCCACCTTTATTCAAGATGACTTTTAATATTTACTTTCGTACCACAATCATATTTTTTTCGATACCAATAATTGGTTTTTTATTTCCTGTTGGATAGTCCCTAATAGCTTCAAACAAAACTTTTTCATCATATTCATAATCTTTGCCTCGTCTGGTGCCAGATTCATTAAGAATAAATCTTTTGGTTTCATAATTATAACCAATAATAACCAGCATGTGTTCTTCAGGGCCAGGAGGAGTAAAAAAAGGATTCCCCAAGGCTTGTCCGTCAGCCGGAACTATAACTAGATTGCCCTGCTCCAATTCGCTTATTATATCCTTTAAAGAAATATTATTAACGACTGTTACTCGGTCATATTTAAAATAAGTTTTAAATATTCGATTAACTGTATCCTCGGCTGAGGTGTCTTGATAGGGGCCATATTTTTTTTCTTCCCAGTCGGAGATAGCGATAATTTCGGATTTAGCTTCTGTCGGAGAAAGACTTGTTCCCTTGACCCAGCGCATAGCCATAATAGCGGCTACTTCCTCGCAGGCATTCTCTTGCCTCAAATCAGACCACTCACCAAAGGGAGCTTGGGAAGTAAATGGAACGGTAAATTTGATAATTTTAGCACCAGTAGCTGCTGGTGTAGAAGTGGGTTTAATTGAGGTTTGCTGACAAATGTTGTTTGTACATTCCAATCTCAGATTACCAGCAATGCCAGTACAAAAATCCGGACATTGTCTGGTGGTATCAACATATTCTTTGTTACCAATAAAACAACTTTTGGTTTCAATGTTAGTGCCACAGGCACAATCCAAGCTACTCTGGCAACTTTGATCATTAACCACCTGAACCACCTCCGTGGTTGATGGAGTGTTTATTATTTCAACGGGTGAGCTGCTAACATGATTCTCAACGGGCAAAATTATTTGTAGCAAATAATCGATCTTTATCTTTTCCTCTTCTGGTTGTTGTTTGAAGTAATATAAAAGACCCCCAATAGCAATAATTACTATTAAACAGCTAATGCTAATCACTCCTTGAGTTGAAATTTTCATATTTTACGATGTTTTTATTATATAACAAAAATATCATAAAAGCCTGGTTTTGTATATTGACACCAAATTGACTAAACCGTTTTTTGTGTTAGAATCAAATTCTTTAAATTCTGCTTGGACACCCAAGCGAGAAGCAACTTCTCGGCCCAAATCAATATCCATGAAAGAAAAAATTAAGTCCGAAGTCCTATTTTTCAGTGGTAATGGCAATCACGCCTTAGGCGCCAGCATTTTGCGCAAATTTAGTGAATTTGTGGGTGTTGACTACAACTTTCAACATATTAATTTTGCTGATTTCTCTGACCGAGAGCCAGATACCCTATCCCCAATTATAAAAACATCGCCGGCAAGACCATTATTTTTTACCAGAGTATGTACACCCCGGAATTAGCCGAAGAAAGTCAGGAGTTAATCTGGGCCCTTAAAAGGCAATATGGAGCAGCTTACATTATCGCCGTTTTCCCCTTCCTGCGCTATCGCCGGCAAGATCATCCAGAAAAACAATATGAGATTAATCGTCTCAGGATGATCATTGATCGACTAGCTCACGTTGGGACCGATGAGATGATTGTAGTTACACCCCACTCTGATCAAATGGCTAAAAATTGCGCTCAATATGGTATCAAGTTTAATGCCATTGATCCTTCTAATTTTTTTGCCGAAACCGTCAAAACCTATCTTCCGGGCGGAGTCAATGATAACTCTCATGTTTATGCTCCTGATTTGGGTTCAGTTCCTCGGGCTATTGCTCTGGCTAACTTACTCAACCTCTCAGTTCTTTTTAATGTCAAAAGAAGAGATTTGAATAATGAAACAGATATAATTCAGTTAACCCCAGAAAAAATAAACGAAATCGTCATAAGACTCCAAGAGAAATATAATTTTTCTAAGATTAACTATGCCTACCCCAAGTCTATCAAAGAAAAAATTATTATCATGGTGGAAGATGAAGTAGCTTCAGGTGATACTGCCAATAGCACTGGCCGTCTCTTAAAACAATACGGTGCCACACAATTATTTTTCTTGGCTACTCATGCTGTACTGACACCGGACTGGAGGAATAAGTTATTTTTTCAAAATCATTTTGATAAAATAATCATGACTAATTCCATTAATCGTGATTATGAAAAAAGAACCGGTGGTTATATCTATGATATTTCCCTGAGCCTGTCTCTAGCTAAGGCCATATATCAATCTATCGAGAGTCATTTTGAACAGAATTTATAGTAATCTAAATTGCAAAAACCCCAGTAAAAAATACTGGGGTTTTATATTAAACATTAGAGAGGAATATTCTAACTTTTAATAAATGAGGCTGAGCTTTCCTTCGAATATCTTTTGCAGATTCCAGGCCCATGATTAGAAATAATTTTTTCATTGATTATTAAACCGTCACGAATTTCCAGTATTCGATTAGCTGATTCAGCATACTCCATCTCGTGAGTCACAAGGATAATTGTTTGTCCGGCCAAACTTAATTCTGTAAAAATATTAATAATTTCGCAAGATCTTTCTGTGTCTAGATTGGCGGTTGGTTCATCGGCAAAAATAATTTTAGGACCGTGAGATATGGCTCTAGTAATGCTCACGCGTTGTTGTTTATCTCCAGATAATTGGCTTGGTAAATTATTAATCCTGTCGGCTAGGCCAACTTGAGTTAGGCTATCTTTAGCTTTTTGGTAGGCCAGTGCCTTTTTACCGCCACGCATTAGCAGAGGCAAAACTACGTTCTCCAGTGCGGTTAATTATGGTAATAAGGCATATTCCTGAAAGATAAAGCCAAAATTATTCAAACGATAATT
>PFAQ01000041.1:51887-52219 GCA_002778645.1 Candidatus Falkowbacteria bacterium CG10_big_fil_rev_8_21_14_0_10_39_9 | reverse complement strand
ATTAAAGCCAAACCCGTACTCGACGTAAGTAAGATCTCACGCTTTAATAAAAACTTAAAGATTAACCAGATTGCGGGGTCAAAAAGACCCCCAAGATTTGCTCTACCAACCTGCGCAAGCACGTTTACAACTGGTATAAATGCGGCCAAACAAGAGCTTAATCAGTGTGTATCTAAGATAGACGGTGATTTTGATGCTATGTCAACCTCACAATTGATCAACTTCTGTGGTAGCAAAACTATCCAAGCTTGCTATAACGACTTTGTTAGTTCGCACACTACTTCTTGCCAAGCGGCTTATCACCAAAAATGGGCAACGTTAGTCAAGGATGG
>PFAQ01000041.1:50360-51868 GCA_002778645.1 Candidatus Falkowbacteria bacterium CG10_big_fil_rev_8_21_14_0_10_39_9 | reverse complement strand
GAAGCGCATAACAAATACTGTACTGACGTCTATGCTCCTATCTCTGACGAATTGGAAAATGCGGCCAAGGCCATCCCTGGCTGTCAAGTCGGTGGCGGAGACTGGACAGAAGCTCAGCATACATCATGGTGTAAAGGTCTTGCAGTTGCTCAAAGAGGTGAGCCTAAAAAGCAACTTGCCAATCGCAAGAATGACTTAAAAAGATGTATTGATAATCTAAAAAAGTAATCTGAGTTTTAAAAAAAAATTAGAGGGCCTTTTTTTTACAAAAAAATGTCAAGAAGATGGCGCGGCGTGAGGGATTCGAACCCCCGACCAATAGGTTCGAAGCCTACTACTCTATCCAGCTGAGCTAACGCCGCGAATCTGGAGAAATCAAAAATTAACAGAAAGGCCAATATTTGGCAATCGATTGATTACAAGACTTAAAGGGAAGAAGAGATTTTTTGCTTTCTGCTATTGTAAAATTCAATGCCTAAGGCTGCAAAAAGTCCCAACGCCGCCAAAAAGAACGCTAGATAGTCTTCTGTATTGAAGTGCGTAGGCCAGATATTGGCATCTCTTAAAACCCGCAACTTGCCGTGAATTTCAATCGACTGCAAAACCTCTTTCCATGGCCAAACTTTTTTCATGGAGCCAACCAAGACTCCGGTCAGAAAAGACATGGTCATGTTGCGATGAGTTTTAAGCAGATAATTTAAAAATTTACTAAAGCCTATCAGCCCTGAAAAAGTTCCTGCAGCAAAAACTAGCAAAATAACTAAATTCCCTGCCTCAAAAGGACTCTTGACGGCAGCAGTAATAAATTCGTATTTACCAAGAATTAAAAGTAAAAAGGAGCCACTGATACCGGGCAAAATCATGGCCGTGATACCGATGATGCCGCAGAGGTAGATAAACCAATAAGCATCTGGAGTATCGACTGGAATTAAACTGACGATAGCATAGGCAAAAGTGGCTCCCAAGATTAGTGAGATGATACTTGAGGGTGATTTAAGATTATCAATGTGCCTTCCGACTAAAAAAATACTGGCAGCGATAAGCCCGAAAAAAAGTGCCCAAGTTGGAACTGGGTGCTGGTTTAACAAATAATACATCAAGCGAGCAAAGACAAAGATAGATGTTAGTATTCCGGCACCGACGCTCATAATAAAACGCAAATGAACGCCACTGAGACAATCTTTTAAACGCCATGAAAGTAATTTTTTAAAATTAGCTTTGTTTAAAGTTCCGACTGCATCCAGCAAGGGATCATAAATTCCAGAAATAAAGGCAATAGTGCCACCCGACACTCCAGGAATGAGGTCGGCAATTCCCATTAAGAGACCTTT
This sequence comes from Candidatus Falkowbacteria bacterium CG10_big_fil_rev_8_21_14_0_10_39_9, assembly GCA_002778645.1. Taxonomy (GTDB): domain Bacteria; phylum Patescibacteriota; class Patescibacteriia; order Patescibacteriales; family UBA12465; genus CG1-02-41-21. The sequence continues at coordinate 50,537 of PFAQ01000041.1, read as the reverse complement.
TAAAAACAAAATCACAAATTCTTTGGGATGACGGGGGCCAGGAGAAGCAAAGAAGGCCTCTTTCCAAGTAAGTTGCTGCATTATTTACTCGTTTTCTATATTTTTGCGCGCAAAGGGAGTTTCTGCCAAGTCTACTTTATAACGACATTTGGGGCATTCGAGCTGCTCACCGTTTCG
>PFAQ01000041.1:40050-50334 GCA_002778645.1 Candidatus Falkowbacteria bacterium CG10_big_fil_rev_8_21_14_0_10_39_9 | reverse complement strand
GATAATCACATTCCTTGCAAACAAATTCTTTGGGTTCAGACCAAAGCGCATTTGTGCAATTGGGATAATTGCTACAGCCGTAAAAGATTTTTCCGTAGCGACTTTTCTTTTCCGCAAATTTTCCAACAAGGCATTCAGGACACGTGATGGTCAAAGTATAAGGCAAAGTAGTTTCGCAAGCAGGATAATCCTCACAACGTACAAAACGTCCAAATTTTCCTGTTTTAACTTCCAAGCGTTTGCCACATTTGGGGCAGCTATCATGAAAAAATTGTTTCTCAAGAATATGAATCTTACCTGATAAATCTTTTTTAAAATCAAAGGTGGAATTACAATCAGGGTACTTACTACAAGCTAAGAATTGACCATTGCGCCCCCATCTTATTTGGTATTCACCATCTTGGCACTTTTGACACTTAATACCCGTTGGAAGCTGTTGACGCTTTAAATTCTTCATTTCCGCCGAGGCCTTCTCAAGCGTAACTTCAAATCCTTTCCAAAAGTCTTTAAGCACCTGCTTCCACTTTATCTCACCATCTTCTATTTTATCTAATAGCTCTTCAACTCGGGCGGTAAAGGCTACGTCCATTATCTCCGGGAATGAGGCCACTAACATTTTACAAACCACCATTCCAAGTTCAGTCGGAACAAAGCGATTCTCAGTTTTCTCTACATAACCGCGGTCTTGAATGTTTGAAATAATTGAAGCGTAGGTTGAAGGTCTGCCTATACCCTGCTCTTCAAGTCCCTTAACTAAACTAGCTTCGTTATAACGTGGCGGCGGAGAGGTCCAGTGTTCCAGAGATGCCAGGGCCTTGCGCAATTTGAGCGACTCACCAACTGACAACTCAGGCAGAATACCACCTTTTGGCTCATCGTTGTTTTCGTCTTCTTCCTCACCTCTTTTAGAAACCTTTTCAGAAAGGGCCTCTAAAAAAACGGCGCGAAAACCGGCAAACTTTATAATCGAGCCATTGGCCCTGAAAAAATGTCCTGAACACTCAAATGATGCTGTCGTTTGATCAATGATAGCAGGTGACATTTGTGAAGATATGAATTTGTTCCAAATCAATTCATATAATTTTTGCTGGTCTGGATCCAAATCACCACGAACACTTTCTGGTGTGAACTCAAGGTTTGTGGGGCGGATGGCCTCGTGGGCATCTTGAACTTTACTTCCACCTTTCTTCTTATAAACCAGGGTCTCGGCAGCAAGATAGTCCTTGCCAAATTTCTGCACAATAAATTCCCGCAAAGCGGCCATGGCCTCTGGTTCGGTCCTGACAGAGTCGGTACGCATATAGGTAATTAAACCTTGTAGCCCCTGCCCCGTGATCTCTATCCCTTCATATAATCGCTGGGCAATCATCATGGTCTTCTTGGCGGTAAAACCTAGCTTGTTTGATGCTTCCTGTTGAAGTTTGGAAGTGGTAAATGGCGGCGTCGGGTTTTGCTTGCGCTCTTTTTTCTTAACGTCAGAGATGGTTAGGTCGCGTCCCTTACAGTCATTAAGAATTTTCTCAGCATCTTTAGTATCATTTAGATCACGTTTTTTTGCCGCTTCATCGCCATAGTAGCGAACTTCGAAGGGAATATTATTTTTTTCAGCTTCGCCGTGAATGGAAAACCATTGCTCAGGTTTAAAGGCCTTGATCTCATCTTCACGTTCAACAATAATTCTTAGCGCCACAGATTGAACCCGGCCAGCGCTAATGCCCCTTTGAACTTTGTCCCACAAAATAGGTGATATCTTGTATCCAACTAAACGGTCGAGGACGCGGCGAGTTTTTTGTGAGTCATACATATGACGATTGAGTTGCGTCGGGTTGGCGATGGCGTGTTGAACAGCTGTTTTCGTCACGGCATTAAACACGACGCGATGTATTTTATCCTTGCGCCCACCAATCTCTTCGGCCAAGTGGTATGCTATGGCCTCACCTTCTCGGTCCATATCGGGCGCCAGGTAGATTTGACCGGCATTTTTGGCGACTTCACGAATCTTATTAATTTTATCTTGTTTGCCGCTGATGGGAACCAAGTCTAGAGCAAAGTCATCCTTAATATCTACGCCCAATTTGGACTTGGGTAGATCCTTAATGTGACCATTGGACGCCACAACCTGATATTTTGGGCCAAGATATTTTTTAATGGTCTTGGCCTTGGAAGGTGACTCTACCACCACTAAATCGTATTCGCGCAGTCTGGGACCTGAGGATTGTTTACTTTCCTTGGATTTTGAGGTCTTTTTTGAGATTAAAAAGATGTTGGGCAAAGAGCTGAATCTTCTCCGGATTTGATTTGAGTAAGTGAAAAACGTAGCGTTCGGCGGTTTTAGGGCCGACACTGGGGAGTTGGGAGAACTGGTCTATGAGGACCTGGATGGCTTTGGGGTATTTCATATTTGACAATTTCTCAATATTGTGTATAATATTAGTCTATTTCATTGTACTTTATTAAAAGAAAAATGTCTAACCTTAAAATTTCTGAATAATGACTGAAAAAAAGAAAAAAGTTTCGAAAGCTCTGCCTAAGAGCAAAAAAATTGAGCTTCAATATGCCAACGTCACAATCTTTGTACTGGAATGTGATAGCAAAAGAATTAGCGTGCCGGCTAAGTATTGCGCCGTTGATACCATGGCGATGTTCAAAAGGTTAATAACTAAGGGCAAGAGATCGACTTCGTTTCGCTTTGTGGGGCATGATTCAATTAACCCGGTAGATTATATTGGAAAACGTATCAGGTTTTTAGGTCCTAAAGTAAAGAAAGGCGAGACCGTTTCTTATCCTGCGCACTATAGCGATGCTAGGCATTTGACGTTGAAGTCAAAATACAAAATAATTGATGTTCGCCGCAAAAAGTAGACTGACTAATTATTGCTTTCAAAAAAACCATCTAATAATACAGATGGCTTTTTCATTTCTAAAAATTGTTTATAAATTTATTTCAGTCCTGGGAAGCCACCCATTTCTTGCATTTTGCGAGCCATTAATTTCTGGGTTTGCTTGATGGCGTCATTGACGGCATCTTTGATTGAGCTAGCTAAAGCCTCTTTGTTGTTAGTTTCCGTATTTATCTTGACGCCATTGATTTGCATATTACCGTCCATGGTGATAACGATTCCATTTTTCTCAGTGGTAGTGGTTTCAGTTGCTAGAGCTCCTTGCATTTTTTTAGCTTGGTCGCGTAAATCTTTTAATTGCTTTAATTTGTTAAACATAGTTTTGTAATATTATTTTTAATTTAAAAAGTAATTGGCTTGTCTTGATTGGTCTTGACTAAGTTCCGGAAGCTGGCAGTTTCTTCCGAGAAGTAGAGATCAATTTTGCCAGTCGGACCGTTACGATGTTTGGCGATATAAATTTCTGCTTTATGTCTTTCATCACTCGGTAGATCATCGGGGTTGTAGGCCCTATCAGCGGCTTTACGATAGATAAACATTACGACGTCGGCATCTTGTTCAATGGAACCGGAGTCGCGTAAATGAGACAAGCGAGGAATGGCTGGGCCACCTTGCTGTTCGACGGCGCGCGATAACTGAGCTAGAGCTAGGACTGGGATATCTAATTCTCGCGCAATACCTTTGAGACCGCGACTAATTTCCGAAATTTCTTGCACCCGATTGTCACCATATTTGCCTCGACCTTCCATTAACTGTAAGTAATCGATTACGATTAAACCTAAACCTTTTTCCATCTGGAGTCGACGGGCCTTGGCTCTGATTTCCATAACAGAAACATTAGCGGAGTCATCAATATAAATTGGAGCTTCATACATCTGGCTCATAGCCTCATTGATTTTAGGGAAGTCGGCGTCGGTCAGATTACCGGTACGCATTTTCCAAAGATTAATGTCGGCTTGAGAGCAGAGCATTCTGTCTACTAGCTGTTCTTTGCTCATTTCTAGTGAAAAAACACCTACCCCCTCTTTGTTTTTAATAGCGGCTTGACGCGCAATGTCTAGAGCAAGGGCTGTTTTACCCACACTGGGACGAGCGGCTAAAATAATTAAATCAGATTTTTGCAGACCAGCTAATAGGGCATCTAGATCATGAAAACCAGTGGAGAGACCACGCATTTTACCACCACTCTTTTTATGGAGTTCGTCGATTCTTTCAAAAGCTTGGCCCAAGAGATCGTCAATGGCCGTAAAGGAATTTTTGAGGTATTTACGGGAAACAGCAAAAATTTTTCTTTCAGCACTATCTAGAATATCTTCAATTTCCTTTTCTTCCTGGAAGCTTAGGTCCATAATCTCAGACGAGGCTACTTGCAGCCGACGCAGAGTTGCTTTGCGCTGGATGATTTGACCGTAGTGATTGATGTTAGCTGAGGTAGCGGAAACGTTGGAGAGCTGAGCCAGGTAAGTACTGCCACCGATTTCTTTCAATTTGCCTTTTTCTTGTAAGCGGTTTTTGACGGAAACGATATCAATCGGTTCGCGAATTTCGAATAATTCTTTGATAGTTTCATAAATCAATTGATGGCTCTCTTTGTAGAAGTCTCTTTCGAGCACGCTGTCGGCCACCTTAATCATAGCGTCCTTGTCGATTAACAAGCAGCTGAGAAAGTATTGTTCCGCTTCAATATTTTGGGGCGGAATTTTTTCGATAATTTCTTGCGGTCGAGGGTTTTCCATACCACCTATAATATCTGATATCGCAGTAATTTTCAAGCTTTATTTTCCCCCCCTTTTCAACTTATTATGCACACTATTGCCAAATTTTAGTTGTTCTGATATTATATTTTTAAGAAATGAATTTTCTATTTTTTTATTGGCAAAACGCGCTGTTAGCTCAGCTGGTAGAGCAGCTCCCTTTTAAGGAGACGGTCGCAAGTTCGAATCTTGCACGGCGCACAAAACAAAAAGCAGTCCTATTATGGGGCTGTTTTTTTGTTGTAGTTGACTAAATCCGGGAATAATTATAATATACAAGTCGATGTCGATCCTTGAAAAATAAGGTTAAATTGAATTAATTTTTGGGTTTATCTGAAATAATTTTTAGGTGAGTCGGAGAATTAATTCAATTAAATCTAACCTTAAAAAATGAAAAACTATGTGCGGAATAATAATGTATAATGGAAAAAAATTAGCCCTACCTCCTTTGTTAACTGGCTTGGAACGTCTCGAATATCGGGGCTATGATAGTGCTGGTTTAGTATTGCTGGAAGATGGTCTGCCCGCGTTTTACAAGGCGCCAGGTCAACTCCAAAATTTGAGGGAAAAGGTGAAGAATAGTTATGTTTGTTCTAGCTTTGGTATGGCGCATACTCGTTGGGCCACTCATGGTGGAGCCACCGAAGCTAATGCCCACCCCCATGTCTCTCAATCTCAGGATTTGATTATTGTTCATAATGGGATAGTCGAGAACTATCTAGTTATCAAGAAAAAATTGGAGAATTCCGGTTTTACTTTTTATAGTGAAACCGACACGGAAGTGTTGGTTAACTTTATTGAGCTTATCAAGATTGATAAAAAATTAGACTTAACTAGCGCTGTTCAAGTAGCTTTGTCAGAAATTGTCGGGGCTTGTGCCATGATGGTTTATTCTCAAAGTGAAAAACTTTTAGTAGCCGTTAATCGGGGTGGACAATTGTTTGCCGGTGTAAACGGTTCCGAGTGCTTTGTGGCTTCTGACAAAAATGCCTTTGCCGGCTATTCAAAAAATTTTTTTGAAATCGGCAATAATCAATTTTTACTTGTCAGATCAGGCAAGGAACCTAAGCTTCTAAATTTTAATTTAGAAGTATTAAAACCAGAGATTGAGGAATTGGATGTTGATATTAATCAACTGACCAAGGGTGATTATCCCAACTTTATGCTTAAGGAAATCCATGAACAACCGGAAATTATGCGTCAGGGAATGACTGGCAGAATTAATTTTAAAACTCAGGAGATTTGCTTCGGTGGTCTGGATGAATGTTGGGAGCAAATCAAACAAGCTTCAAGTTTGGTGATAGTGGCTTGTGGGACTTCTTTCCATGCTGGATTACTAGCCAAATATTGGCTAGAGAAACTAGTTAATATACCAGTTAAGGTTGAATACGCCTCGGAGTTCCAGGCGGCCACAATCAAAGCTGGGGATATTGTGCTCGGTATTTCTCAGTCGGGAACTACAGCGGACACTATAGTGGCTCTAGAGGCCGCTAAAGATCAAGGAGCAATTACCTTGGGTGTTTGTAATGTGGTTAATTCCAAGATGGCGCGCTTGGTTAATGCCGGAATTTACACTAGAGCTGGTGTGGAAAATGGTGTGGCTTCAACTAAGGCCTTTACGGCTCAAGCTCTAGCCTTATTATTGTTTGCACTAAAATTAGCTAATGACAAAAAAACTATTTCTAATTTTAATCTCAGGATTATTAATCAACTGGAATCCCTGCCCAATTTAATGGAACAGGCTCTGGGGAGCGAGAAAGTGATTAGGACCTTAGCCCGGAAATTAAAACAAACTACCAATTGTTTATTTTTAGGCAGAGGTTATAGTTTTCCCGTCGCACTAGAGGGAGCTCTCAAGTTAAAAGAGATTTCTTATGTGCATGCCGAAGGTTTGCCAGCGGGCGAATCCAAGCACGGTCCTCTGGCGCTTATTGATGAAGCGATGCCTGTTATAGTGATAGCTACTCAAGGAGAATTCTATTACAAAACCATGAATAATATCTCTGAGATTAAACATCATGGTGGTCGGGTAATAGCCTTGGTTAATAAAAATGATAATGAAATAACTGGATTAACTAAGGAAATAATTGTTGTGCCGCTTGTAGATGATATTTTATCACCACTGATAAATGTCATTCCGTTGCAATTATTTGCCTATTATTCTGCCTTTTCCAGGGGAAAAGACGTTGATCATCCTCGTAATCTGGCCAAGTCAGTTACGACAGAATAATCAAGTAATATTTTTTAAAGGCCGTTTCTTAAACAGAACGGTCTTTTTATTTGCCCCCTGGACAAATATCATTTAATAATTTATTATAAAACAGTGCTTTAGGCCGTCTTAGCTCAGCTGGTAGAGCAGCTGTCTTGTAAACAGCAGGTCGTCGGTTCGAACCCGACAGACGGCTCAGACTAATAAAAAGACCATTATCGGATAATGGTCTTTCTGTTTGTTAAAAAAAGCTAAAATTTGCTATACTATAGGTATTATTATTTACTTCTATTTAATCGATATGTCTAAACCAAGAAAAGCTTTTACTCTGATCGAATTGTTGGTGGTGATTGCCATTATTGGTATTTTGGCCACCATCTCAGTTTTGGCTTTCAGTAGTGCTCGGGCCAAGACTCGTGATGCTAAGCGCATTGGTGACGCTAAGCAAACAAAAACGGCTCTGGAGATGTTTTTCAATGATCAAAATCGTTTTCCCACAGAGGCTGAATTTAATTCTGGATCTCTCGTGATTGATGGCAAGGCTTATATGGTTAATCTACCAACTGCGCCTAATCCTCCCGATGGTATTTGTGATAATAGTACTAATCAATTTGTTTACGATGTTAATTCAGCTGGTACCACCTTCACCCTGTCTTATTGTTTGGGGGCCCTACCGGCTCTTTGAGCGCCGGCCTGAAATGTATTACGCGCGATGGATTTTTGGATACGGCTTGTAGTGGCGGCAGTTGTACTCCAAGTTGTACCGGGAAATGTAGTGGCGAGTCTGACAGTTGTGGCTCAACCTGTCCCAATCCTTGTACTAGCGGACAGACTTGTAGCACTGGAGTTTGTAGTGATCCCTTGGTCTGCGGCGTGGATTCTGTAACTTATGAAGGTGGACCTTATGGCACAGTTCAAATCGGTACTCAATGCTGGTTAACAAAAAATTTGAATGTCGGTACCATGGTGACTAGGACTACTACTCAGACTAATAATGGTATATTTGAAAAACATTGTTATGCTAATACTTTAAGCAATTGCACGGAAGATGGCGGCCTGTATCAATGGGCCGAGGCGGTTATTTATGAAAATGGGGCTACTAACAGTAGTGACTGGAGTCCAGCACCAACTGGTAATGTCCAGGGTCTTTGTCCGTCTGGTTGGCATATTCCGAGTGATACCGAATGGTATACACTGGCCGATTATCTAACTGCTAACGGTTATTATGGCGTTGAAGCTACGGCCCTTAAAGCAGTATCTCCAATTTGGAACGGTGATGATCATTTTGGTTTCAATATCTTACCGGCGGGTGAGTTTGTTGTTGGAGGCTCGGATCATTTCCAGGGCGAAGGAACAAGTTTTTGGTCATCTTCTATCGTGGGAGAAGATTATGTTAGAATAAATCATTTTCGTAGTGACCAAACCAGTTTTAACTCAGACGCATATAGTCGTGCTAGTAGCTATTCAATCCGATGTTTGCGCGATTAATTCGGATTAATTTTTTTCTTTAGTGATAAATAATTTTGGTATGAAAAAAGTTATTGTTATCCCATTGCTACTATTATCTTTTTTCTTCGCTTCTAGTATTTTTGCTCAAGACAATAAAACAAATTGCGTGGCTAATCAGTCATTGCCTGATTCAAGTTGTACTCCAGGGTTGGTTTTGACTACCGGCACCGATATTATTTGTGTCCCCGGTTATTCTAAAAAAGTTCGTGATGTTTCCAAAAAAACCAAACAGCAGGTTTATGCTAATTATGGTTTGTCTTATGAAGAGAGGGCCGGATATCAAGTTGATCACCTAATTCCTTCGATGCTGGGAGGGAGTAATGATATTTCTAATCTCTGGCCCCAAAAATATGATCAAGAGTATGGTGTGGCCGCCAAGGTTAAGTTTGAAGACTATCTGTATCAGGCGGTGTGCCAAAAACTTATGTCGATCGAAGAAGCTCAAAGAGAGATTTCCACGGATTGGGTGGGATACTACAAGCTTAAGTTAGAGTTGATGGGGGAAAATTTTCGACCACTGGCGGGACTTGCTAAGATAGTTGATGTCAATAATCAGACGGAAATTTTATCATAAATTAAAAATCCCCGTTGTGGTAATTGTTCGGGAAATATTATTGGCTGCGAATTGGATCCCGATGGCTGTTTGTGAAAGTCGAGCAAGGTCATGCCGTTGAATAACGTTAAGGTTGAGGGTAATCAGTCTGTCTCAGGTAATTGGTTTTGAAAATATATTTCTCTTGCTCTGGTGCCGTGGTTTAGTTTTTGGAATATGTTATTCGATTTATCTAAATAAAAAGGTGAAATTGAAAAATGGCCCTGGCTGATATCAGGTTTTTTTGATTTTGTTTTAGGCACACACTTATGGCCATATATTGACATGTTGGTTGAAAAACCGCCATGGGTGTGGGCATATTATCAGTTTTACTTGATTTTTTGTTGGTTTTATACTACAATTTTATGAAGTTATTAAATTATTCTATGGGTTTTGAAAAAAATACAATTAAAGAATTGGGAGTATCTCAAAAAGAATCTTTTACAGAAAAAAAGGAGAATTTAGATTTGGTTGGGGACATTTTGCAAGAGCATTTTGGTAAGGAAAAATTACCCAAAGATTTAGTTTTGGAAATGGTTAATATTAGAAAAGAAATAAAAAATGAAATAGAGAGAGAAAATTTTGTTGATAATTTAGATGAGGTGGCAGATGGCCGCATTAAATTATTAATGACCAAAATTTACAACCCAGAACTTAACAGTGAGGAGATTGAAGAAATAATCGAAAATAAAAATGGTGATCTTGAAATTAACTTAAAGAATGGGGAAAAGTAAATTTTAAGTCAAAATGAAAAAGAACTTTTGGGTTCGCTTCGACTATATTTTGACTCTTATCGCTTGGCCCATAATGCTAGTAAATTTAGAAGCAATGTTGCTGAGATTAAAACCGGAATTATTAAAGATAATAAAGATAGAAAAATAAATTTTTATTCAGAAAAAGACAAAAAAGAAGAATTAATTTCTGGACTGCAAGAAAAATACGAGCAGGCTGGTTTTTCCGACAGAGAGCTCAAGCAATTAATTAAAATTTGCGATTTGAAAGATATAGAAAGTTTGCCAGTTCATAAAATAAATATTTTAGGAAAAATTCAAGACATATTCTCTCGTTTTATGAAAGGCGATAAAACAAAATATGTCGGTCTCTCGGCTGCCTTAATGGTGCCAGCCTTTATCCAGGGTTACGCTCCAATGTTATTTGCTGATGCCTTTAAGGACAACACCACGAATATTAATCAAATAGTTCTATTTGCTTTAGCCTCTATGGGCGGTGCCGGTCTCTCAGTTTTGATACAAAAACATTATAAGGATTTTATAAATAAAAATTATCAAAAAGAGGGTGGAATCAGTGAGTTTGCCGCTA